>JAVERU010000063.1:0-17180 GCA_034006965.1 Tenuifilaceae bacterium | reverse complement strand
ATAGGCAGAAGAAACCAAAACAGGTTATAAAATACTTTCATGGTAAATATGTGAAATACGCATCTTAAACACTAACTATTTATAGCTCCCATTAATAACAAGCGTAATTATTCTAGGCAATTTTAAATTCTCCGTCAAGGAGCTCGACATTGAAATTCACTTTTGCTTTCAATGCTTTAAAAACCCGTAGAATTGTTTCAATTGTTACATTCTTTGCATTTCTTTCTATTCGAGAAATTTGAGATTTTTGTACTCCAATCATTTTTCCTAATTCGGTTTGGGTCAAATGCCTTTCTTTTCTTGTGCGTTTAATTACTTCACCCAAGAGGTCAAGCCGAAGTTCGTACTCATATTTATCTCTTTTTTCTGTCCCAACCTTGCCTAGGTGCTTGTTTTTCAGTTCGTCAAAGGTGTGAGTCTTTATTTTTTTCGTTGTTTCCATTGTTATTTTTTTTGTTTTTTCTGTTCAAAGTACAACTTCATAATTGCTTTTGCTTTCTCAATTTCTGTCTTTGGGATTTTGTCCGTTTTTTTAATAATTCCGTGACTAGCAACTACAAGTGTTTCTTTCTTGTCCGTTTTATCCCAAAATGCAAATAGCCTGTAATACTTTCTGTTATACTTAGTCCTAAACTCCCATATTTCATCCTCAAGTTTCTTGAACAGTTCAGGGGCGTTAAAATATTTTGACTTATCAATGTTGTAAATAATCTTTTCTTTAGCCTTTTCGTCAAGAATATCAAATAGTTCCCAAACTTCGTCAAGTAGAATGATGTCAAATTTAGGTTTCATTCATCGTATTTTTATTAACGACAAATTTAAATTAAAGTTCTAATATATGGAAACATTTGTGCGAATTATTTCTTAGGCGATTCTATCCAGCTCCACAGTAAAGTGCCGCATGATGGGCGCTTCCCACGTAATTTTAAGTCCACTCTTAATGCTATCGCGCCTGTCGAATACATTCTTCAGGGCCACGGCAATTACATCCATATGGTTGTTGGTGTAGGTGCGGCGTGGAATGGCCAAACGGAGTAACTCCAGCTTGGGGAATCGGTTCTCGCGAGTCTCTGGGTCGCGGTCGGCTAGCAGCGCGCCAATCTCAACACCTCTAATACCAGCCTCAAGGTAAAGTTCAATGGCTAGGGTTTGCGCACGGAACTGCTCCTTGGGTACCTTGGGTAAAATTTTGTTGGCATCAACAAAGATGGCGTGGCCACCAGCAGGAGACTGGAACGGAATGCCAAACTCTTTAAGTCTATTGCCAAGGTACTCCACCTGCTTGATGCGGGTTTCCAAGTATTCAAACTCTGTTCCCTCGTCAAGGCCAACTGAAAGTGCATTCATATCTCGACCCGCCATACCGCCATAGGTTACAAAGCCCTCGAACATGATGTTGTAGGTTGAGCATTGTCTCCAAACCTCTTGCGATTTCATGGCGATAAAACCACCGATATTAACAATGGCGTCCTTCTTGCTGCTCATGGTCATGAAATCGGCGTACGAGAACATCTCTTTTACAATCTCTTTCACGGTTTTATTCTCGTAACCCTTCTCGCGGGTTTTTATAAAGTAGGCGTTCTCGGCAAAGCGAGCCGAGTCGAAAAGTACGGGCTTACTGTGCTTATCGGCAACTCGACGCACCTCGCGCAAACACTCCATCGAAACTGGCTGTCCTCCGGCGGTGTTGTTGGTTATCGTAACAATGATGAATGGCACTTTGGCCGCGTTCTCGGCCATGTATTTCTCCAGCTTATCAATATCAACATTTCCCTTAAATGGATGGTATGCCTCGGTATCGCTGGCAATATCAATGGTTAAATCCACAGCGTGGGCCTTACGAAACTCGATATGTCCCTTGGTGGTATCGAAATGTGAGTTGCCGGGGATATAGTCGCCCTCCTTAACCAGCGCCGAGAATAGCACGTTTTCGGCTGCACGCCCCTGGTGGGTTGGCATGAAGTATTCAAAGCCCAATATGTTTTTAATGGCATTCTTTAGGTTGTAGTACGATGATGCACCGGCGTAGCTCTCGTCGCCCAGCATAATGGCGCTCCACTGGCGGTCGCTCATGGCGCCAGTTCCCGAGTCGGTAAGTAGGTCGATGAATACCTGGTCACTTTTCAGGTTGAATAGGTTATACTTAGCGGTTTTAATCCACTCCTCACGCTCGGTGCGGGTGCTGCGATGGATGGTCTCAACCATCTTAATTTTATACGATTCTGCAAATGGTAGTTCCATAGCAATAATATTTTATGATTAAGAAATATGTTTCGAGAAATTAAAAAAGGATTAAAAAAGGATGAAGCGAGGCTAGCTATGTAGCCACTAGAAATGGAAGGTGTCGCGATTTTTGATATTGCGATACACGTGCAGTGCAAGTATCGATATTACTTTTAGTTCTTTCATAAAAGGTTGAGTAATACGTGACAAATTTACAGAAAATTTGATTAGCTTCGAAATATAACCATATAAATTCATAACTTTGATACAGGACATTGGACAAACAACCTTCTTGAGATTGCCAAACACTACTTCATACTTATGTGGTTAATCGCCATAGGGTGTTATTGCTTTGCTTTTCGATGTCGGTTGGGAACATAAAACAAATGCTATAGATGCTTTTCAAAAATTGGATGTCGGTTAAAGTATTGGTGGGCATACTGCTAATTGGGCTCAACGGTGCGGCAATTGCTCAAACTACCCAAATTGTTGATGGCATTGAGCAAAACCTAAGGGGCCACGTAGAGTACCTGTGTTCACCTGCGCTAATGGGGCGCAGCACGTTAACAGGGCATGATGTATTAGCGGCGCGGTACGTCGATTCCCTTTTCTCAACCTATAGCCTAAAGGGCTTGCCCACCTATGGTAAACCAACCTACTCGCAGCGTTTCGATGTGTACAACTCAATTCGGGCAACCGAGAGGCTTACCGTTGGCGATAGCGTTTTTTATTTCAATGAAGATTTTGCCTACACTGGCAAGCTACCACCAAGAGAAAAGGCTATTGAGGTTGAGTTTGGAGGAGTTTTTAGCGAGGATGGTTTTGATAATCTTGACTTGAAAGGAAAAGCTTTGCTAGTTTTTGTCGATAGGTTGGGCTTATCCTTATTTTATATCCAAAAGTATGTAAAGGATACGGGTTGCGAGCTGGTACTTATTGCTAACCCTAAGGATGATAACGACTTTTTTAAGATATCGAAGAATGTAAGTGCAAGTAAGTCCCTTGCAAACTATAGCATCGATTTAAACATTGAGAACCCAATAAGGTCGTATATGCCCAGCTCAAGGAACAATAAACCCATTGTGTTTATCTCCAATAGGATAGCCGAAACTATCCTTGGCAACCCCCCAAGCGATTTGCAATATGGGGTAAACGATGATGGGCACCTCAGTTTTCAGATGAGCAAAACAAGTATTGCCTTCGATTTAGAGGGTGATATTGACATATTTCCAACCCAAAATGTGGTGGGGTATATACCTGCCGATGGATATACGCAGCAAAGCATTGTGGTTGGGGCACATCTCGATCATCTTGAGCCTAGAGGCGATAAGTGGTATCCCGGAGCCGACGATAACGCCTCAGGAACATCGGTAATGCTTGAGGTGGCTCGCCTCATGGCTGCCGATTATCAGAATGGCTACAGACCCGTTAGGAATATTGTGTTTGCCAGCTTTACCGCTGAGGAAATTGGCCTGTTGGGCTCGCAGTTTTACACGCTAAACCCTCTTTTCTGTGTCGATAGTACGGTTGCTTTTGTCAACATCGATATGGTGGGGCGCCCATCAAAGAATGATGCTGATGAGGTGCACCTGTACCTTAATGGCAAGAATAGAATAGAATCGTTTGCCAATATCCTTAGAAATGTGGATAGCGATTCTACCCTAACAATTGATCCCGAAACCCTTCCGGGGTCATCGGTGTACTCATTATCCGATCATTATCATTACGATAACCTGGGGCTACCTTCGTACATATTAACCACTGGTTTGCATGGCGATTACCATAGAACCACCGATACCCCCGAAAAGCTATCGTACGATGGTATGGGTAGGCTGGTTAAGCTAATTTACAATGCCGTTAGGCATTTTGCCGATGAAGAGAACCCTTGGGATATGGACAAGTAGTTAGAAGTACAAATCCCGCTCGCCCTGCTTTATCCTCTCAATCCTTCGCCTAATCTCCACTGGGTTGCCTTGGTTGTTGAGGTTCTCTAAGGTTTTATCAACTAGTTTCCATCCCTTTTCCTGTACCTGTGGAGTGGCATAATCAACTAGGTATTCACTTAGCGTAAGTAGTGCATTGGGTGTGCAGTATCGCTTAATAAATCCAGGAACAGAGAACTCCATGAAGTGCTCACCTGTGCGGCCTAAGCGATAGCATGCAGTACAAAACGAGGGCAAACTCTCGTGCTCAATTAGCTCTTCGATTATCTCGCCCAGCGAACGGTTATCGTTAATCATAAACTGTTCGCGGTTAAGATTTTGCTCTTCGTTTTTGGATTTTGAGTACGAGCCCATTTCCAACTTCGTTCCGCCATCTATTTGCGATACGCCAAACTGAATTACCTCGCGCCTTACGGCAACCGGCTCACGGGCAGTAAGTATCATTCCCGTGTAGGGTACCGCAAGGCGAAGTATGGCAACCAGCTTCACAAAATCTTTATCGCTTACCTCATACTCCTTTGGAGTATTTATTGATGCTGCATCCTTAATCCGTGGGAACGAGATGGTGTGTGGCCCCACGTTGTAGCAGGCCTCAAGATGATTGGTATGGCGCACAAGCGCCAGCACCTCGTAGCGCCAGTCGTACAGGCCGAATAGGGCGCCAATACCCACATCGTCGAGGCCAGCCTCCTGTGCGCGGTCGAGGCTGGTTAATCGCCAGTTAAAATCACGTTTTTTGCCGCTTAGGTGATACTGAGCATACGCTTCGGGATGATAAGTTTCCTGAAAAACCTGATATGTACCTATGCCAGCCTCCTTAACCGTTTTGAACCCCTCGATATCGAGTGGGGCGGCATTAATATTTACCCTGCGAATTTCGCCGTTACCCTTTTTTACTCCGTAAACCAGCTTCACATTATTGGCAATATATTCGGGCGAGTATTCCTTATGCTCTCCGTAAACAAGGATAAGCCTCTTCTGACCGTTATCCTCCAAGGCTTCAACCTCTTTTATTATCTCATCATCGGATAGAGTGACACGGACTGCATCCTTATTCGATGCCCTAAATCCGCAATAAGAACAGTTATTGGTGCACTTGTTACCAATGTACAGCGGAGCAAATAGCACAATGCGATTGCCGTACACCTTTTCCTTTAGGTCGCGGGCTGCATTAAGAATTTCCTCCACAAGCTCTGGCTCGGTGGTGTTCACCAGCACGGCAGTTTCCTCAAGCGATAGCCTTTTCTTACTGTATGCCTTGGCAATAACCTCGCGCACCCGCTCGGGGGTCGATTCGGTGCTATAAATGTAGTTCCATATCTCGGCAGGGTCAATGAAAGGCTTCATTGGCTCGTCGGCTATAAGGTATTTCTCTGGAGTGAATTTCATGGCAGATTTATTTAATAAGTTAAAATGAGATGCTAGCCCTAACGTAAATATTTCGACCGGGCTCAAGGCTTATGGCACCCCTGTTGGTCGATAGGTGGTTGGTGTAGCTAACGTTGGTAAGGTTATCCACCCCAGCGAATAGCTGAATCTTACTGAATCCAACGCTAAAGCGATTGGTGCTAAAGGCCATATCAATTCTATGGTAGCCATCGGTAACGGTCTCGCCATCGGCAACTTTATCCTGCTTGCTGGCGCCCAGCATGCTAGCCTCTAGGGTTCCAATCTTGATGAAATTGTATCGTAACCCAAAGCGTCCGCTAAGGGGAGGGATTTGTGGCAGGTTGGTTTCAGCCTCGGTATCATCCCCTTTGACGTATGCTCCTGAGCCAAAAATCACCAAATTTCTTGTTGCTTCGTATTGCAACTTGAGGTCGTATCCGTATAGCCTAGCCTTGCTCACGTTGGCATTTACAAGTGCGGGCAGCGTGTCTATCGTACCCTCCATTGGGCCAGTGTTTATGGTGTAGATGTACTCCCCAGGGGTTTCAACTATCATATTGTTAATCCAGTTGGCAAAAACTCCAACTTGTGCAGTAAAGTTCTGTTTCCAAATCCGTAACCCCAGATCGGTGGCATAGCCACTTTCGGACTTAAGCGATGGATTGCCCAAAAGCACCAAGTTACCTAGGTCGATAAACTTAAAACTCTCCTCAAGCGATGGCGCCCTAAACGATCGGGCAAGGCTTGCCGACAGGTCGATTTCAGGCGCTACATTGTAAAGAACTCCAGCGTTAGCGCTCCATGAAAATAGCGTTTGCTCACCCGCCTCAAAGGTTGTTCGCTGGTTTGGAGGCGAATCGTTTCTATTGCCATTTATAATTAGGTAATCAACATCAAAGTTCTGCTCATTTTTTGTTCTAATACCGTCGGCTCTACCACCAAGGATAAGGGTTAACCTATCGTTGAGCCATCGGCTTTCGTTCTGCACAAAAATCCCCGCTGTACTAAAGGTCGACTCGGGTGTAGGTGTTTCTCCACGTACAATATTATTGGTTAGCATCAAATCGCCATCGGTGTTGAATACCTCAACCTTAATATACTTTTCTCGATCGGTACGCAGGTTACGCTCCCAAGCATCAATTCCAGCAATTAGGGTATTGTTATCGCCAATATTCCACGTGCTTTGCAGTTGTAGTCCGTTGGTTAAATGCTCGCCAGTTGGGGTAAAGAACTGGGGGGTGGTGCGTTGTGTTCCAATGGGAACGGGAGCCTCGGTAACTGTGTTGGGGTAAAGGAGCACATCGCGCAGTATGTACTGATTGAAATAGCTTAGCTTTAGTGATGAAAGGGCATTGGAAATACTGGTTACCTCGTAGCTGGCCGAGAAAAGTTGACGGCCAATATCGCTGTAGCTTGCAGTGGCTGGGCCCGGGAAAGCACTTCCACCGGGAATTCCCACATCGGTAGCCCAGTAACGTTGGAATTGCGCTTTAAATATATGATTATCGGCAGGTTTAAATCCCAACTTTGCCGATAGGTTATTGGCGGTAAATTGGCTGTTAGGCAATTCGCCCATTGGTGTGCTAACATTTTGTGCATCGGTGTAGGTTCCGTTGGCCTTAATGTACCATCTTTCGGCGCCTGTATTAATGCTGGCGTAGCCCGAGTAGCTGCTATTGGCCGAGGCAAGTCCGACAATAACACTTCCGTTGATATAGGGTTGACTAGCAAAGTAGCCATCTTTGGTAATTATATTTACAATACCACCCATGGCACCCGTGCCATATAGCACCGACTGTGCTCCCTTGACAACCTCAACCCGCTCAATATCATTCACATCAATCATCGATAGTGATGCGGTAAGGTCGGTTGCAGTTTCTACCCTAAAGCCGTCGACGAGCGTTACCAGCCTGTTCTCTGCAAAGCCCCTTATGTTGATATTGGTGGCCCATACGCCGTCGCCACCCACGGCAATGCCCGGCTCGTTGGCCAGTACGTTCGATAGGGTGATGCCTGAGTGCTTTTGGTAATCGTACTTGCCAACCACAGCCAGGGGCGTTGGTAACTCCTTAACGCTACGATTTACCCTGAAGCTCGATACCACAACCTCGCCAAGCGAGAAGGGTAGGGGTGAGAGCTGAAAGGTTTTTTCTGTCTCGCTTGATATGGCAAGTACCTGTTGGACTTGAGAATAGCCAATCATACTAAGGTTTAACTCGTAGCTATTGGCAGGTAGCAAAAGCGTAAATTTGCCATTGGCATTGGTTGTAGCGGTATAGGTTTTGCCTGCCCAATTTGCTGGAGAAACCTGAATGGCTACCCCTTCGATGGCCTGCTGCGAAATGGAGTCGACAACAACCCCTTGAAAGCGAAAATCCTGAGAGTTGGCCCTATGGGTAAAGGCCGCAATGCTAATTAAAGCAAAAAGAAAAAATCTATTCATGCAGTGTGTTCTTTAAAAGTACCGATTTTACATGAATTCCCTTCAAGCGGCCAAGCTGACCGGTAAGTGAACCAATTTCGTCGGTGGTACCTTCAAGAACAAGCGAAATAACACTTTGCCCAGTGCTGCGTGGCAGTCCTTGGCGGGCAATAATAATTTGGGAATGGTGTGAGATGATGTCGTTAAGCTGCTGAACGCTTTCACGACTTTCAACCAGGATAAGTGCAGTTCCAACTCTCTTTTCCATCAGAGTACCTCCGGATTAGATTTTATTAGCCTGTATGTCCTTGATTCAGAATATTTTCCTTATCTCAGTACGGATACAGGTTTTTCTGTTAATTCAATAACAAAGGTGTGACCATTTCTCTAAACTACAAAATGTTTGTAAGCATATTATTGATGACTCTGCTTACTCATTTGAAATTTATAATCAGCTCCCAAGTTCATAATAAATCATAGTTGGAAGCTAGATGATATTTTTTTTGAGTTAATTCATTCATCAGATAAACTCTGTGTTCTCTGTGTCTCTAATGGCATTACCCATAATTGGCAAACAAAGAGCAGCAGTCCTTGTGTTATCCAAAGCGGCAGTGTCGTTTAGTCTTAGTGTTAAATGCTTTTTGTAGAGCATACGTTAACCGAATATTAATTTGATTTAACTAGTTTTGCACTATTAAACCCCATTCGATGAGAATTAGACTCATTTTATTCCTGTTGTTTAGTAGCATACTCTTGGGTTGTAATCAAAGCTCAAAATCTAAAGATTATATAACCATAGCTACCCTTAAAGGCCCATCGGCAATGGGGATGATTAAGCTTATTGATAGTTTAAATCAGGCTAGAGATAAAAGCATAAGAGTAGAGATTCTGAACGAGCCCATTCAGGTGCGTAAGATGGTGATTGATGGAACAGCCGATTTTGCCATTCTGCCCACCACAATGGCTGCTATTCTGTATAATAGGGGCATCGACTATAAACTTGCAGCCATTCCCGTTTGGGGCACTTTGTACCTTTTTGGCACCGATACCACCATAACCCGATGGGAAATGCTAAGAGGTAAGACCATAAACCTTATGGCAAAAGGGATGACCCCCGATGTGCTGTTCAAGAATCTACTAATTAAAAATGGTGTAAATCCTGATACCGACGTTAGGCTCGATTACCGTTTCCCAACGCATATCGATTTGGCCAACGCTGTGGCTGCCGGGCAGGCAACGATGGGTGTAATATCCGAACCGCTGGTTAGCTTGGTTATGGAGCGTAATGGCAACGTTAAAGCCATTTTCGATTTGAACGCCGAGTGGCAAAAGGTTATGGATATGCCCATAGCGCAAACAGCATTTTTGGTTAAAGGAGAGTTAATCAAAACGGACAAGGAGCTAGTTGATAAGATTTTGAAAAGTTACGAGTATTCCACCCAGTGGGTAAACCATAACCCCGATTGCGCTGCTGAGCTAATTGTTAAGTACGATATTTTGCCCTCTGTTGAAGTGGCAAGGAATTCCATTCCACGATCGAATCTGCATTTTGTAAGGGCAAGCAGCATTCAAAGAGAGATTGAATCGTACTTGAATGTGTTTTACCAAATGAACCCCGATATAGTGGGAGGGAGGTTACCCGATGAAAATTTCTTTCAGTAGAACCCAGTGGATTAGCATTGCTGCAGTTGCTTTTATGCTTCTGCTGTGGAAGGGTTTGGCGCTATACTTCGATTCCGATTTTATTCTGCCCCATCCGGAGGATACGCTGGTTAAAACACTTAGCCTATTTGGCGAAAGCCAGTTTTTGTTTGTTGTGGGAGCGACCATTCTACGGGGAGTTATTGGATTTGCCATCTCGCTGATCTTTGGCGTTGGCCTGGGCATAGCCGCTGGTTTAAGCAACGATTTTAGCGCCTTTCTAAAACCAATTCTGGTTGTGCTAAGGTCAACCCCAGTTATCGCCATAATTCTTTTGGCGCTTATTTGGCTCAATGCCAACTCGGTTCCAATATTTATTGCCATCCTCACCATGTTCCCTTTTATATGCACTAACACCATTGATGGGATTAGGAGTGTTGATAAGCAGCTGGTTGAAATGGCTCAGGTTTACCGAGTTGGTAAGCTGCGAATTGTACGCGAGGTTTATGTACCCGCCATTATGCCTTTTATTATTAGCGGGGCATCTAGCGCCATGGGCATTGGTTGGCGTGCCATTATTATTGGCGAGGTGCTTAGCCAGCCACGGTATGGTATTGGTACCGTAATGCACTCGGCGCAAACCTTTTTGAATGTTGATGCGGTGATTGCTTGGACCATAATTGCCGTGCTTCTAAGCTACATTTTCGAGCGCATTATCAGATTAACGGAGAAACGAATAGTGGTTTGGAGGGCTAAGCAATGAGTTTGCACATAATAAATCTACATAAAAGCTACGACGACCTTTTGCTGTTCAGCAATTTTAATCTCGATTTTGCCGAGGGCGAAATAACCTGTATCCTTGGCCCTTCGGGCGGAGGGAAAACCACACTGCTAAATATTATTGCGGGACTAGTAGAGCCCAATGGGGGTAACTTGGTTGGGTTTAATGGTAAGGTTTTATCGTACATTTTTCAGGACCCCCGACTTTTGCCTTGGAAAACGGTGCAGGAGAATATTGAGTTTGTGCTAACCGATGCCTATGAGCAAACCCAAAGGCAGGCCATCGCCAGCAGGTTTATTAAGCTGGTTGAGCTCACCGGATTTGCCAGCTACTACCCAAGCCAGCTTAGTGGCGGCATGCGCCAGCGGGTGGCCATAGCACGAGCTTTTGCCTACCCTTCGGATTTGATACTTATGGATGAGCCCCTAAAGGGCTTGGATGTGAAGCTGAAGATGAACCTGTTGAAAGCGTTTAGCCGCATATGGCAAGCCGATAAGCGTACTGTAATTTTCGTTACCCACGATGTTGATGAGGCCCTGATGCTTGGCAATACTATTATCGTGCTAGGAGATATTCCGATTGCTGTAAAAGCTAGGGTAAGCATTGATATCGACTTGAAGAAGCGCGATATGAGCTCCGATTACTTTAAAAACCTAAGGCTAATTTTACACAATGCCCTAGGTGATTAAGCCTAGGGTAATGGTGATTACTTAAGTAATTCTTATTCCTAACACCCTACTTTGAATCATTATTCTTTACAAAGTACGCCACCTTTTCCATTGAGGTAATCATATCGTACTCCTCAAGAAAAACATTATCGGGTATAGTTAGTGGGGTAGTGGTGAAGTTAAGAATGCCCTTTATACCCGATGCCACCAGCAGCTCGGCAATGGGAACAGCGGTATCGGGGGGTGAGCTAATAATGGCGATGCTAATTTTATTCTCCTTAATAATAGTATCCAGATCGCGGATATGGTAGCACTTTACTCCTGAGATTACTCGGTTCGCCTTATTCTCATCTACATCAAATGTAGCCACCACATTTAGCTTTGGCCTTTTGCCAGTGAAGTATGTTGTAACCGCACGCCCCAGATTTCCCATGCCAATAACGGCAACATTAAGCCCATCGGGGTGGTCAATCAGTTTACCAATCACCTCAATCAACTCCTGGGCGTCGTAGCCCCTTTTTTTCATACCCGAGTAACCTATTAGCATCAGGTCGCGCCTAACCTGAACGGCGGTTATATTATGTAGTCCAGCTAGCTCATGGGAGTATATGTGGGTTTTACCCTTGGTAAGGCACTCTAGTAACGTACGACGATACTCGCTAAGGCGTTCAACAGTTTTTTCGGGTAATTTCATCGGGGTGTTTTATTAGTTTCTATGTCAACCTAATTGCTTAGCAAAATTATAAAAAAAGGATTAAAACCTGATCAACATTTTTATTTTAAGGTTCAATTCTGGTCAATCCTCTGATCTGTTGTTGGTTTTATGGGTAAATGGACAGCAAAGCGGGTTCCCTCGCCCAATGTGCTCTCAACCTCAATTCTCCCTTCGTATAAATCAACAATGCGCTTAACGATGCTTAGTCCTAAACCGCTGCCACTGACCTCCTTGGTTTGGGAGTTCCTTATACGCGAGAACTCTTTGAATAGCTTGGGTAGATCTTCCTGAGCAATGCCAATCCCTGTATCCGATATCTTTACAACCACCTCATTTGGTGCCATCGAGAATGAGCATATCACTTTACCTTTAGCCTTGTTGTACTTTATGGCATTGGATACTAGGTTGTTGAAAATAATTTCCATCTCTTCGGAGTCGGCAATGTAGGGAATCGAGCCCTGCTCATCGAACACAATTTCTACATCTTGCTGAATAGCAAGCGGCATCATGGTGTTGATGGCCGATTTGGCCACTAGCCTAAGGTCTATTTCTCTGAGCGACCGCTGCATTCCCCCCGATTCAATACGTGTTAAATCGAGAAGATCCATTATCATGGTTCGCATCGATTTAACCTTGGCCAGCGATTGGTCAATCATTTTATCGTAGCTTGCAATGCTGTCGCCAGCCTGGCGTTCATGCATAAGCTTTAGGTAGCCCTCAATTACATTCAGCGGGCTTTTTAGCTCGTGCGACAGGAGCGTAAGGAATTGAAATCGCACCTGTTTGCCCTCCTTGCGAAGGTTGCGGGTCATTCGTCGTAGGAAGTGATGCTTGGTAGCATTCTCCATTGAGGCTTTAAGCTCTTGGGGTGTGAACGGCTTTGGAACAAAATCGTATGCCCCAACGTTTGTGGCCTTAACCGCTAGGTCTAAGGAGGCGTATGAGGTAATCATTATCACCAACGATTTTAGCTGGTGGGTATTTATGTACTCGAGTACCTCTACACCCTGTATGCCTGGTAACTTATTGTCGAGCAGCACTATATCGGGTGGTTTATTTTTAATAATATCAAGTGCTTCCTCACCAGTGGCTGCCTCAGTAATATTGAATGCTATATCGTCATCCATAAATGGATAGCTTACTGTAAAACCGCGCAGTATTCTGGTAATCCCCGACCGAATGCCGAACTCATCATCAACCACAAGAACTTCAAGGGTTTCCATACTATAGCTTTAAAAGTTTATTTATCTCACTCTGTAGCTGCTCCGGCAGGATGCCCTTCTCAAGGTAAAGGTCTGCCTTAATCCATTTGCGTTCATCCTCCGATCCTATTCCGAATGAAAATCCAGTTTCGGACGATACTGCCGTAGCCAAGATAATGGGCACATCGGGGTATCTTTTTTTCATCTTGTAGCAAAGGATAAAGCCGCTATCCTCACTTTCGAGCATTAGGTCGAATATGGCTAGGTCGGGTTTTACCATCGACATTAATCCTTCGGCCTCCTTTTGGCTTTCGGCCATAACAACCTTAAATCCAAACCGCTCTAGCTGTAACTTCATTTGGAATAAATAGTCAACATCGTCATCAACTAAGAGGATTGTTTTTTGATTCTTCATTTCCTTTGGTTTTTTATTTCCAGCTTTGTTTAAGCTACTCAGCCCTCATCGGATTAAAATTTTTGGGAATCTTCACGGTGAAAATTGTACCAGTAGCCCCCTTGCTATGATCGGTATTTGAATCTACCTCAATGGTTCCCTTATGCATTTTTACAATGCCATAAATGGTTGCCAAGCCTAAGCCTGTTCCCTGCCCAATGCCCTTGGTTGTAAAGAATGGGGTGAACAGCTTATCGCGGTTTTCGGGGGGTATGCCTATGCCGTAATCTTTCACTTTTATTACTATGTCATCGGGGGTCTCGGTAACTCCAACCTCTATCTTTCCTCCTTTGGGCATGGCTTCCACAGCATTTTTAAATAGATTAGATAGCATCTGGATCATCTGCTCGTAGTCGAGCATAGCCCTTATCGTATCCTTGCTGTAGGTAGTTTCGATTCGAATATTATCTGGAATTATAACAGAGAGCAGGCTGTCTTCAACCAACCTTTTTACGTCAACGTCCTCAACCTTAATCTGATTTTTACGGGCAAAGTTTAGCAAACCGCTTACAATCTTTTTGCAGCGCTTGGCTTGTATCGATATAAGGTTAATATCATTCTTAAGGGGGTTCGATTCCTCAAGCTCGTCGAGTAGTATGTTGCTGTACATAAGAATTATACCCAGTGGGTTGTTTAGCTCATGAGCAATGCCTGCCGAGAGCTGCCCCATATGCGCCAGCTTCTCGGAGTGCTTTAAAGCTTGTTGAACCTGTGCTAGCTTCTTATTGGTAATAGCCAAGTCCTCGATTGACTCATGCAGCTCCTCGATGGTGTAGGGAAGGCACATCTCTACCTCGGCCAGCCCTTCCACAATGGCTACTGCATGCTCAATGCAGGTTTCGTAGCCACATGTTCCACAGTTTAGGTGGTCGCGGGTGGTAAACTTACCCATGGATGCTAACACTCGGTTTACCTCCTCTTCTGCGGGCAAAGGCAATCGTTTGTCACCTGGGGTAAACGATTGTGAGAGGTCTATGCTTTGGTACTCATCGATATACTTTTGCCAACGAGCTGACCGTTCGGCGCTGATCTTTTGGTTAACGTAGTTGCTAACATACTGTCGTCGTTGGTATCGTTTACTTTCGGGGCTCATGCCTGGGCCCATTATGCACCCCTCGCAGCAAAGCAGCTCAAGGTAGTGGTTGTTCAAGTGCCCTTCCTCAAACTCTTTGATTGCATCTTGAAACCCTTTGCGTCCATCGGCAACAATTACATCGTTTTCAACCATGTCGTCACATAGGTTCATGGTTTGCGTTAGCCCCCTTGTTATGGGGAAAATTGCGCCTTTACCCGCTTGGGGTTCTTCAAAATCCGAAGGTGTAACTGACTCTGCTGAGATTCCGAGGCTCTCGAACATCGCCCTTAGCTCCCTAAAGGTTAGCCCAAAATCCACTTCGTCCGATTCGGCTTTTTTTGCAATGCAGGGGCCGATGAATACTATTTTGGCATCGCCAAATTTTGCCCTAACCACCTTGGCCATGGCCACCATGGGCGACACGATGGGCATTAGGTTTTGGGTAAGCTCGGGATGATAAAACCTGATGTAGTTTACTATTGCCGGACAGTCGGATGAGATGAAGCCACCGCTATGGTTATCAAGCAACTTTTTGTATTGTTGTGCCACCAAATCGGCACCAAAACCTACCTCTAAAACGTGATGAAACCCCATTGCCCTAATCATTCCAATAAAAACTTGCGGACTGGGTATATCGGGGAATTCTGCGGGGAAACTGGGGGCTACCATAGCTACCACGTTAGGGTGTGACTTTAGTAGATCCTTCACATCTTGCCTAGTTTGCAAAAATACTTTCGCATCCTGGCTGCATACCTTGATACAGTTTCCACAGCCAATGCAACGTTCCGATATTACTTCGGCTTGGCCATTGTAAATTCTGATGGCTTTGGCAGGGCACTCCCTAACGCATGTATAGCACATTCGGCACAGCTCTTTAACTGTGAATACCAATTGCTTATGCTTGCTTGGTGCGGT
The DNA here is from genome assembly GCA_034006965.1 of Tenuifilaceae bacterium. Taxonomy (GTDB): domain Bacteria; phylum Bacteroidota; class Bacteroidia; order Bacteroidales; family Tenuifilaceae; genus Perlabentimonas. The sequence goes on along the minus strand of JAVERU010000063.1, from coordinate 1,752 downwards.
CATGGGGAGTGATTTAACTTTATGCCTACATGTTTAATTCGTATCGATATGGTTACGTTAATACATTCCTAGGGCTATATGCTACATGCAAAAGTTTTTTTACCTTCTCATTCTCCAGCTTGTTGAGGTAGTTGCTGTATAGATCTTTAAGTAGCGGGTTATTGTGTGCACACTTCAAGCTTTCCGATTCATCTATATCGTAAATTGTTCTTGACCGAGCCTTTACGTGCTTATCAACGCCTCTTAAGGGTTGCCCACCCCCATTTATACAACCGCCTGGGCAGGCCATAACCTCAATGTAGTTGGCTTTACACTCCCCGTTTCGTATCGATTCGAGCAGAGGGCGAAGCTCTGTCATCCCGTTTACCACAATTACCTTTAAATCCTCTTTCCCTATCTTATGCGTATACTCCTTAATGCCATTCACCGAGCGTAGCTCGCTTAGCTTGGGTTTATTGAGCTCTTTTCCGGTTTTCAGGTGATAGTATGTTCGGATGATGCCCTCCGTAGTGCCTCCCGAATTGGCAAAAAGTTTGCCGGAGCTGCTTCGTATTCCAAATGGAGAATCAAAGTGTTGTGGTTCTATGCTTTCTACATCGATACCGTAAATCCGAATTAGCTTAACTAGCTCACGGGTAGTAAGAACCACATCAACATCAGAAACCCCTCTGCTGCTCATCTCGGGACGCTGGGCTTCAAACTTTTTGGCTACGCATGGCATTACCGAAACTGAGTATAGCTGGTTTGGGGCAATTCCTTCTAGGGCTGCAAGGTAGCTTTTTAGAAGAGCCCCCATCATTTGCTGTGGCGATTTGCTGGTTGAGATCAGTGGTAGTAGGTCTGGGTACGATTGCTCTGCATATTTTATCCATGCTGGGCAACAGCTCGATATCAGAGGTAATGTTTCTTTGCTTGACACCCGTTCATGTAGCTGATTGGCCGTTTCTAAAATATGGAGGTCGGCAGCGAATGATGTGTCAAATACATAGTCGAACCCAATGGTTTTGAGGATGGCAAAAAGAATTCCGTTCAAATCCTTTCCTGGCTTCAGGTTAAACTCTTCAGCCAGCGAAACGGTAACTGCTGGACCAACTTGAATGGCCACTTTTTTATCCTTATTGCTTAGCAAATCCTGAATGTCGGCAACTCGTGAGTGTTCATGCAGCGCACCAGTGGGGCACACCAGAATGCATTGCCCGCACGTAATGCAACTCGATGAGTTAAGGTCACGATTCATCGATGTGCCAATGTATGTTTTTCGTCCTCTAAATACTGGTTCCAGAGTAGCTACCGCTTGAAACTCGTCGCAAACCCTAACGCATCTGCCGCAGAGAATACATTTGGCTGGGTCGCGAATAATGCTTGGGCTCGATAGGTCGAGCCTATGCCTAAGCTTACGCGCAGGTATCCTGCGTTCCCGTATATTCAGCTCAATGGCAAGATCCTGTAGTTCACAGGTTCCACTGCGTTCGCAGTATAAGCAATCATCGGGGTGGCTGCTAAGCAGGAGCTCTACCAGTACCTTTCGAGCTTTAAGCACCTTGGGCGAGTGCGTTTGTATCTTCATCCCCTCCTCAGCTGGGTACGAACAAGCCGTAACCAAGTTGCTAATACCATCAACCTGAACTACACAAATTCTACATGCACCCGTTGGCGAAAGGCCCTTTATATTGCATAGGGTGGGAACCTTAATCCCGTTTCGGGTAAGCGATTCGAGGATTGTATCGCTTACCCGAAACGGGATTAAGGTTC
>JAVERU010000062.1:0-17390 GCA_034006965.1 Tenuifilaceae bacterium | reverse complement strand
GTTTTGTCGAGGCCTTTCTGTTTTTTCTGATTTGCAAACTCCACAATAAGAATCCCATTCTTAGTTACAATTCCCACCAGTACAATCATGCCGATTTGGCTAAAGATATTCATGGTTTGCCCCATAACGTATAGCGATATGAATGCTCCCGCAAGGGCAAGCGGAACAGTAAACATGATGATAAGTGGGTCGCGGTAGCTCTCGAACTGTGCTGCCAGCACAAGGTAAACCAGGATTAATGCGAACACAAAGGCAAAGTACATGCTACCCGAACTCTCGGCAAACTGCTCCGAAATACCTGTTAGGCTTGTGGTGAAAGTTTCGTCAAGTACCTCGTTGGATATCTCTCGCATGGCATCAATACCTTGGCCTAGGGTAACCCCGGGTGCCGTTGATGCCCTAAACGTAGCCGATACGTAACGATTGTATCTATATCGTTGTGGGGTAGTGCTTTCCTCGGTAATGGTAATAAGGTTTCCTAGCTCCACCATGTTGCCCTTGTCGTTACGTACCATGATGCTGGTGATGTCCGATGGCTCGTCGCGGAACTGGCGCTCGGCTTGTCCTATTACCTGGTACTGTTTCCCATTATGGATAAAGAATCCGTAGCGCGAGCCCGAGAAGTACATCTGAAGTGCTTCGGCAATATCCCTAACGGTAACCCCTGTAGCGCGGGCTTTATCTCTATCTATTTCAATTCTAAGCTCTGGCTTGTTGAACTTTAGGTTCACATCAACCACCTGAAAGCGTGGATCGTCCTGGGCGCGTTGAAGGAATATAGGCACGGCATCCTTTAGCTTCTCGAAGTTCTGAGCCTGTACCACAAATTGTACGGGGAGTCCCCCTCCACGGCCTGCCCTAATGGTTTGATCCTGGGTAACAAAGGCGCGGGCAAATGTTTGGGTGTTGAGGTATGCCTGTATCTCATCGGCCAGCTCCTGCTGCGACTTGGAACGTTCGTGTGGCTCGCTAAGCAACAGCCTAACAAACCCACTATTCTTCGATCCTGTCCCGCCCGGCGATGACATCGCTGTTATTGCCCTACGTTCCGGCATGGTATCAACAAAGCTAATAACGTTCATGATGTACTCGTCCATTAGCTCAAACGATGTTCCCTCTGGGGCAGTAGCGTTAATGTTAATACGGCTTTTGTCCTCAAGGGGTGCTAACTCTGATGGGATATTAACCCCAAGTATACCAATTATAGATACAGCCACAACGACAATGATAAGCGCAATCCAGCGTCTATTAATGAAGGCTGTTAATCCTCGTTGATAAGCATTCGACAGGTTGTCGAATACTCGACCCATAAAAATTGAGAAGCGACTCTCCTTGTGTTTGCCAGCCAATACCCTAACGCTTAGCATTGGGGTAAGGGTAAGCGCAACGAAGGACGATATGATTACCGCCCCCGAAATCACAATCCCAAACTCGCGGAATAGCCTACCGGTAATGCCCTGTAGAAAAACGATGGGTAAAAATACCGACACCAAGGTTATGGTGGTTGAGATAATAGCAAAGAAAATCTCTTTTGTTCCTTCATGCCCCGCCTGAATTGGATTCATCCCCTTCTCAATTTTCGAGAAGATATTTTCTACCACCACAATGGCATCGTCAACCACAAGCCCTGTTGCCAGAACTATACCAAGCAGCGATAGCACGTTGATGGAGAAATCCATGATGTACATGATAAAGAAAGAGCCTATCAGGGCAATGGGCATTGTAATCATGGGAATGATGGTAGTTCTCCATCTACGTAGGAAGATGAAGATTACTAATACTACCAGCATGAATGCCACAAGTATGGTGTCCTGTACTTCTTTAACAGCCTTGCGGATTGAGGTGGTAATGTCGATACCTACTGCTAAACGGATATCCTCAGGAATTTCCCTATTAAGCTGGTCAACACGTCGATATACCTCATCGGCAATAGAGATGTAGTTTACCCCAGGCTGTGAGGTGATGGCAATACCAATTTGGGGTGTTCCGTAGTTTCCTCGAAAGAGTGTTAGTTCATTTTCGGGTGCTAATTCGGCGCGGCCAACATCCTTAACCTTTACAGGGATTCCGTCCACCTCACGAATAATCATGTTGTTGAATTCGTCCTCTGTCTCAAGCCTACCCAACGTTCTGATCGACAGGTCGGTGTAGTACCCTTCGATGGTTCCCGTTGGGAGCTCAATGTTCTCGCGGTTAAGCGCCACCCTTATGTCGCTGGGAGTCATCCCGTAGGCAGCAAGCCTATGGGGATCTAGGTGAAGCCTCATGGCGTACCTCTTCTCGCCCCAAATGCTTACCTCACTTACCCCCGATATGGTTTGCAGCCGCTCCTTAATTAGGTTGTTTCCAATATCGGATAGGCTTAACAGATCGCGGGTGTCGCTTTGGGCTGTTAGTACGATAATGGTTTCGGCATCGGCATCGGCTTTGGAAACCACAGGGGCATCGATATCGGGGGGGAGACGCCTTACCACCTGCGACATCTTGTCGCGAACGTCGTTGGCTGCTGCCTCCATGTCAACACCCAGCTCAAACTCTACAGAAATTCTACTGCGGCCATCGGAACTGGTTGATGTGATGGATTTAATGCCTGATATTCCGCTAAGAGCCGCTTCTAGGGGTTCGGTTATTTGCGCCTCTATCACATCGGCGTTGGCTCCCACGTATGATGTGGAAACTGAAACAACGGGTGGGTCTACGCTGGGGTATTCCCTAATTCCTAAGAAGGTATAGCCTACAATTCCAAATATCACAATGACGATGGACATAACTGAGGCCAGCACCGGGCGATTTATACTAAGTGATGTTAAATTCATGGGTTTTCGTTGTTGGTGTATCCAATAATCGGCTGGTTACTTTTAGCAAGCCAGAAACATTACCCAAGCACGGCTTGGTGTAGGTTGGGCATAATGCTTAGCTTACCAGCTATCTACAATTGTAGTGTTTATGGGTGTGCCCTCCCTAACTTGCAGCAGACCCGAAAGCAGTAGCGTATCGCCTGGAGCAATGCCAGAAACCACCTCAACAGAGGTTGCTGTGCGTATCCCCGTTTCTACAGGAGCAAATGTAGCTCTACCATTACGGGCGAGTACAACATTCTGACCACCTAACACAGGAACCAATGCCTGTGGAGGAATAAGTATCGTTTTGGGGCTGCCGTTAAGGATAAACGAGACCCTTGCAAACGAACCAGGAAGTAGCTCTCCATGTGGATTAGGGCATATGGCTCTAACCCTAAGGGCTCTTGTTTGCTGGTCGATTGCCGACTCGGTGGCATATATGGTGGCTTTGTACTCCGTGGGGTAGTGCCCTAGGGTAAAAGTTACCTCCTTACCTGCTTTCACACCGTAGGCATAGCGCTCGGGTACAGAGAACTCAAGTCTTAAGGGGTTGTCCTGTATAAGTGTGGCAAGAACCGTGTTGGCTCCAATGAAGCTGCCAGGACTAACATTGCGCAGCCCAATTTTACCATCGAAAGGTGCCCGTATCTCTGCTTTTTCTATCTGCGCTTCGGCTAATCGTATCTCTGCTCTAATCCCGTCAACTCGGTTAAGGGCAACATCAAGTTCTTGTTGGCTCAGTGCGTTTATATCCTTTAGCCTTTGGTTACGCTCAAGGTTATCGAGGGCAAGCTGAAGGTCCGATTTTAATTTTTCTAACCTAGCCCTAACCTCACTATCATTTACACGGGCAAGGAGCTGCCCTTTCTTTACTTGTTTCCCCTCGTCTAGATGAAACTCTACGAGTTTACCCGTGGTTTCTGCTCTAAGCTCAACCTCCTCGCCAGCAATAAGTGTTCCCGAAAGCGACAGTCCTTGTGTTAAGGGTTGAAGGTCAACAATGTAGCCATTAACCTGTAGACCCAATCGTGCTCTTTCACTTCTGGTGTTCCCTTCTTTCTCTCCATTTCCACAGCTTGCTCCAATTAGCATTAATGTCGTGGTGAATGCTGCTAAGTATATGATTCTCTTTGTCATAAAAGGTATGTTGATGTTATGTTTTGCTAATGTAAGACAACTGTTTAGGCAAAAAGTTTAGATACTGATAAATTTAATCGCTTTGATTCAATATGACATGTAGGGTTTAAACGCCAAATCATTCTTCAACCCAATAGCAATGACAATTTATGCTTTTAAAAGGTTGTAAACTATTGTAATTGAATCGCTAAAGTATAGTAAGCAAATTTTAGATGATTTAGATTACCCTACTCTTGGAGCATTTGTTCAGTGTTGTGCAAAATATTCCATATGGCTTTAAACTTAGTTCGAGTGGTTGAGGTTGTTACTAAAAACGATCTCACAAAATTCATTCACCGCCGGCAAAAATTCATAAGCATCACGCTAATTGGGTCCCTCCAATTTGTATGGATAAGAGGATCTTATTCAATCCTAAAAAGAATCTAGCATTCCATAGTAGTACACCTGTTATTTTACTTGCCAAAAGGGATAAGCTCATATCGAAAGTCACCTTGAGATGGAGACAAATCTAAAGGTACGAGCCTAGATGGAACGGATGGGTGGCGTTGTGTACAAAAAGTTTAGGGTATTTTACAAAGATATTAACGGGTAGGGGTAGTCCAAACCAGAAAAAAGAGAGGGTATGGCCGAATATATTTTGAGGCATTATGTATAAACGCTGGTAAGCTATGGCGAGCAAAACCAGCGATTATTGGGGTTGTTCTTTGGTAACTCAGCAAGTGCAGTTATAAGTATTTTGATTTTTTAGTGACTGTCAATCCCCATTCGCATAAGGTATAGGTGCTTCAGGGTTTTGGTTATCTCGGCCATATACTCATTAACAGCCTTAACGCTACCGGGTAGAGTGTAAACAAAGGTGTTGCCCATAATACCCGCCACTCCGCGGCTAAGTAGGGCATTGGGCTTTTCGGCACCATATTTCATCCTAATCATCTCCATAATGCCAGGTATTTCCTTGTCGAGCATCTCCTTGGCTACATCGGGGGTTATATCGCGCTCGCCAATACCAGTTCCACCTGTGGTAATCACAAGGTCGTAGCCCATTTCCTTTGCTTTAAGTAAATTTCCTCGGAGCATCCTGTCATCGTCGGGTATTACCATCGTATCAACGGTGTGCTGCCATTTTATCGACTCAAAGAACTCGTCGACCTTGGCTACAACGGCAGGCCCACTCTTGTCGTCGTAGGTTCCCTTGTAAGCCCTGTCGCTTAGCGTGATAACCATTACCTTGTATACCTTGGGGATGAACTCCAGCTCATCACCGGGCTTAAGGGTACCCGATTTTTTAACCCAAACAAAAATTCCCTCCTTGGGCATAACGCAGTTGCCCACCTCGCGGTAGATGGCGCAGCTATCGCCATGGCACTTCTTGCCAATTTGGGTAACTTCCAGTTCCACATCCTTGCCCACAAACCTGTCGCCGGGCTTGGTGTTTACCAACTCAACCCCTTCGGTGGTGATATTCTCGGCAAACTCGCCAAAGGTAATCTCACGGCCTGCAAGCTGTGCAAACCTGTCGAAGCTCTCCTTGCCCAGCATGCTAACCTGCCTGTGCCAATCGCCTGCGTGTGCATCGTTGGCCACACCCATTTCGTTAAGCTCAATGGTTGGTTGTGGCTTTTTAACTGTTCCCTTTTCGGTTGATATATTTACTGAAAGTACCTTTACCTTTTGCATGGTTATGTTGTTTTGTAGATATTATTTTACGTTTGTTTTTGTTTTCTCGTTCAGCTTGATTTCGCCAATTACCATCTCCTTATCCACTGCTTTGCACATATCGTAAATGGTTAGCAGTGCTACCGATACGCCGGTTAGCGCCTCCATCTCCACCCCGGTTTGCCCAATGCATTTCACACGGCTGTTCACCTCAACGCCAGCGTCCATTAGCGATGCTTTTACATCAACCTTGGTTAGGAGCAGGGTGTGGCAAAGTGGGATTAGGTCGGCAGCCCGTTTGGCGGCTTGTATTCCGGCTACCTCTGCAATGGTGAGCACATCACCCTTCTTCATGCTGTTCTCACGGATTAGCTGTATGGTTTCAGCACTAAGCTTGATATGGCCTGATGCTTTAGCCTCGCGTATCTGGTTGGGCTTACCACCTACATCTACCATGTTGGCCTTGCCCTGCTCATCGGTATGCGAAAATGTTGGTTTCATGTGATATTGGATGATTGGATGATTGGATGACCTGCCTGACTGACGTCGGCAGGCAGGTTGGGTGATTGGGTGATTGGATGATTGGATGTTTGGGTGATTGTATGATTGGGTGATTGATTGAACCTCCTTGCCAGCAGGCAGGTTGATTATCCTCCTATATTGTAAAACTCACTTTTGGTGCTTATTCCACCGCAGGCTGGTTTGTTGTTTACGGCCTCTAGTATGGCTTGTCGATCGCCCAGTTCTCTTACGTTGTAACCAATGTCGCTAAAGAGACATGGCTTTACATCACCGTTGGCAGTGAGCCTAAGCCTGTTGCAATGGGCACAGTCGCCGCCTTCGCCGCCCTCAACCACTCCGTGGATCCCATTATCCAGATCCATTAGTGGGATAAAACGAACCTGCAGCCCGTTGTCCTGAGCAAACTTTTTTACCTCAATAGCATTGGGTTCGTTGGAATTCTTATTTACTACACAGTTGATTTTTATGGGTGTTAACCCAGCCGTTTTAGCGGCTTCTATTCCCTCAAACACATCATTAATATTGCCTAAGCGTGTTATCTGCCTGAATTTTTCGGGGTTTAGTGTGTCAAGGCTGATGTTAACTCGCATCAAGCCGGCTTCGATGAGCGGTTTGGCAAGTTCCTTAAGCAGAATGCCGTTGGTTGTCATCGCTAAATCGTTTATGCCATCTATCTTCGCGAGCATACCCACCAGATCTACAATTCCTTTCCGAACAAGGGGTTCTCCACCTGTTAATCGAACTTTATGAATGCCCATTTCTACCGCGGTACGGGTGAAGTTGGTAATCTCGTCGAAAGTTAAAATATCTTCATGGCTGAGGAGCTTTACTCCTTCCTCGGGCATACAGTAAACGCAACGAAGGTTGCAGCGGTCGGTTACCGATATTCGCAGATAGGTGATATGGCGGTTAAAGTGGTCGTACATCAACTTGTTCTCCTTTATTTATGGAATCGACTCCGGTGGGTATTATAACCATAACTTGTGCTTGCGCCATTGAAAAAATATGTGCCGATCCATGGTAGTCTATAAAATCGACCTCGCCCTTGTCGTTAATTATGCCGGGAACCAAAGATAATCGTTGAGAGCGCTTCCTCCGGAAGTTGGATGCCAGCGTCATTTTCATAATACTTTTTGTTGGCTTGCTGGCGCCCATCATGGCCAGAATTGCTGAGCGCACCAGTAGGTCGAATTGAAAAAGGGACGAAATAGGGTTGCCAGGTAGCCCAAATACAAATTTGTTGCCTTTAACGCCAAATAGGGTGGGTTTGCCGGGCTGCACGGCAATGGTTTGGAACTTGATATCAACATCCAACGATTTTAGCACGTTGGGTACAAAATCGAAATCGCCCATGGAAACCCCACCGGTTAGCACAACCACATCGCTTTCAATTAGCGCGTTGGCAATGGCGCTGCGGGTGGCCTCCTCGGTGTCGTCAACAATACCGCCATAGGTTGGTATGGCTCCAGCACGAACAACCTGCGCGTACAGCTGATGACCATTGCTATTGCGTATTTGGCTGTCAATAGGTTTTGTGTCAACCTCAACCAGCTCATCGCCAGTGATAAGGATTGATACCTTGGGTTGCCGAGCAACCACCACCTGGTTAACTCCAACAGTTGCCAAAATGGCGATGTGCTGTGGCTCAATCAGTGTTCCTTTACTTAGCGCCAAATCGCCAATTTTAATATCCTCGGCAAATTTGGCTATGTTATTTTTTTTGTACTTGCCTGTAAAGCGAATGGTATCGTTGTCCACCTCTTCCACCTCTTCCACCATTATTACACAATCGGCTCCAGAGGGAACGGGTGCGCCCGTCATAATTTTTGAGCAGGTGCCACTTTTCACCTCTTGTTGAGGCATTTGACCTGCAGGGATTACTTCTATCACCCTAAGGGGTTGCTCTAAATCGTCCTTGCGGCAGGCGTAACCGTCCACTGCCGATTTGTTGAATGGGGGCATATTGATATCCGAGGAGATATCAACGGCCAGCACTCGCCCTATTGAACTCCATAGCGGTACAGTTTCCGTTGGCATTGAGCTCCTGGCGTGCTCCAGAACCTTTGATATAGCAAAATCGAGAGTTACCATTGTATCTGAATTTTAGCAATGGCAAAAATGGTAATTATTAGGCTATTTCCCAAGCGTTTTGCAGATTATTGCAGGTTGGGTACTGGTGTTGTATATCATCGTTGCTGAAATGGCGATGTTTACTCCTTTCTGTCGGGGGTGGTTGGGCTGGCCTTGTGCTTTCGCCAGAAGAAAATACCTTTTCTTATCATCAATCCGTATATACTCCTGACGTATGCCGATTTTTCGACCAGAGGAACCAGCACGCTGCTAAAAACTATGCTAATTAGGATAACGGCATAGGTGATATCGCGGATGAACTCGCCTCCCTCGATACCCTGCTGCATTGGGATGGAGGCCAGCACGGCAGCTGCAAGACCCTTGGGAACCAGTACGCTCATCATGGTGAGGTCGGTTGTGGGGAACGGACGACGAATGGATATGTTTACCACAGGTATCCTGATGAAGTAGATGATTATGGTGGTTAGCAACCCGAACATCAATGCCCAGATGTTGTGTAGTTGAATGGATAGCCCAATGTAGATAAAAAAGAATGTTTTTAGGAGGAATACAATCTCACCAAAGAAAACCCGCTCGGTTTCGTTTAGGCTAATGGGTTTGTTGGCTACAAATCTTTTTAGTACGCTTACGTTAAAGATTTCGATATTGGCCAGGGTTATGCCAAATGCTAACGCCGATATTGCTCCGCTAAATCCAAAAATCTCGGCAACGCCATATAGAATAAATACAAATGCAGGGGTAGTGAAAATGGTGTTTCTTATGGTTCGAACGTGGTTGAGCAGTATCGACCAAACCATTGCCCCTAGCCAACCCATTGCGGCGGCAAAAACGAATGAGCTGATTATTTTCCATACTACATAGCCAATGCGTACCTCATCTACATGAAATGTTTCGAGTAGGGCCAATGCCACCACAATGCACAGCACATCGCTAATGGCCGATTCAAGCACTAGGGTTGTTTTGGTGTCTTCGTTTATGCGAAGCAGCTGTACCATGGGTATAACCACTGCCGATGATGTACCCCCTAGTATGGCACCCAGCATGAATGCTGCCACAGGCTGAAGCCCGAAAACAAGCCAGCCGAGTACGCCAATTACCAGCGCGGTGGCTATAAAGTTGGTTGTTGTAAGGGCCGATGTCCCCCTAAAAGCTTTCTTTAGGGTATCGAAACGTAAAGCAAGTCCCCCCTCAAATAGGATTATAACAAGCGTTATGGTTGTGAACATTGGGCCAGCAATGCCAAAGTCCTCTGGCGACACAGCCCCAAGCACAGGGCCAAGGATTAGCCCAATTATCATTAGCAGCAGAACATCTGGAATCCTTTTCCTCTCGAAAATTCCGGTGAACAGGTGCGAAACAAAAACGATAAGACCAACAAATACAATGATTAATGCGTTATCCATCGTTTAATAATCAAAGATAGTGTTTATCGGTTGGGGAATAAATCCATATAGATTGGTAAGTGGTCGCTATAGCCGCCGTGATACCTAAACCCAATGTAGGTTCTAAAAGGTCTTACGCCCACAAAGCTGTCATCCTCCTCAAGTAGGAAGTCGCCTCGGTATATTTTTCCGCCATCAAATGTGGTGTAAACTCCGTGCTTTCGGTTTAGCAAGCTTTTCGATACTATCATCATGTCTATCACTTCCCATGCGCCTTGGTATTTAAGGGTTCCTTCGCCCATCGACTCATACCTGTGGTGAAGGTTGTAAAGCCCATTGGGCTTTAGTGGTTCGGCGGGAGGTTCGGCCACAATTCCCTCCACCAGTGGCCTGCTGCTGGGGGTATCGTTAAAGTCGCCCATAACGATGATGTGCGCATTGGGATAAAAGACTCGAATGGAATCGACCTTTTCGCGAACAATTTTGCCAGCGGCAATACGCCCGGGTTCGCTGGCCAGCGCACCTCCAAATTTCGAGGGCCAGTGGTTGACAAAAACGTGTAGCGTGTCGTTGCTCGATAGCACCCCACGGGCATATAGTATATCGCGGGTGGCACGGTCGGGGTTATCGGGGTAGGTAACTCTGAAAAACCTCTCCTCATGCACGGTGAACTGATCGGGGCGATAGATTAGCCCCACATCGATACCCCTGAGGTCGGGCGACTCCTTATGTACGATCTGGTAGTTGAATTTTGATAGCGGTGTGTGCTTGGTGATGCGTTCGAGTACAAAACGGTTCTCTATTTCGCAGAAACCAACCATTGTAGGGGGATCCCATTCGCCTACGGCGGTGATAACTTTATACACGTTGTTTACCTTGTCGTTCATTCTGCGCCATGTCCAAAACCTTGGGCCATCGGGTGTAAACTCATCATCGTTTTTAAGGCTGTCGTTAAACGGATCGAAGAGGTTCTCCACGTTGTAAAACATGATGCGGAATCTATCTTGCGATAATGCATCCTGTGCAAAAAGTACAAATAGCGCAATGGCCAAAAGTGAAAGCCTTATGGTATGTTTTAAAAGTTTCATCGCAAGCTATGTTTTTTTAAAATTTTCATGGGGTAAAGTTAGCAAGTTTTTGTTAGGTTATGCAGGGCTGCGGGGTGTGTGTTGTTACTATTTGATGTCAGTATCCTCAACCCTTTCGAACGCTCCAAGGTCGGGGCCCTTGTCGGTTAGCCTACTTATCCCCTTCAGGTCGATGGGGAAAAGAGTAGCTATATCTATATGCCCAATATCCTTTGCTGGGCTAAGGGTATCCAGCTCAAAGTTTAGAGCAAATGGGTCGGTAAATTTTGGGCTTTCGGTAATGATGTTTATAAATCGATTCGGATTGCTGATATCAAAATCGTTATCAACTCTTAGTATGGAGTTCTCGAAAAGGAAATTCATCTCTGCATTTACAACTTGCCCTTGGTAGCTACTGTTGACTTGCAACTCGTTGCTGCGCGAACCGTAAATTATACAGTTGGCAAAATGCGCCATATCAATATCACGGGGTTGAATATTCCCATTTTCATCGATGTAGTAATTCCAAAGGTAAAGGGCCGGATTTTTACGGCTGATGTATTGCCCCCAGTAGTTGGCAATGGTGCAATGGTAAAACTTATAGCTGCCTCCCCAGGTAAGAGCCACGGTGTAGTCGGCAGTGTTGGCAAAAAGGCAGTTCCCAGCCTCAACGGTGGCGCCTCGGGCCCAAAGCGCTGTAGCGCTCATATTCTCAACTCGTGAGTTGGTAATTTCTAGGGTTGTAGTATTAGGCATTCCAACTGTGTCGACAATAATTCCATTGATCGCATTTTTAATCTCGGCCCAATTAATGGTGCTGCTATGGCTCCCAGCGGCAAGCCAAATGCCACCCCACTGCCCTGCCTTATCGCGGTAAAATGGCTCAAGCCTATCGCCTTCGAGTATTACAGGATTTTCGAGGGTGCCATTCACCTTCAGCGTGCCGCTAACAACCAGCTGTGCTTGGTTGTGAAAATGTAGTTTTGCCCCGGCATCAATAGTGAGCTCAATATTGGGTTCAACGTACACGTAGTTGTAAATGAGATATGGTTTCTCGGCTGTAAATCGGGTTGGTTCTGAGATGATTTTTTTGTTCAGCAGATTAACATCCTGTCCCCAGGCTACCAGCTTCACATCCTGAATATTACCATTGGTTTCGAAGATGATGGAATCGGGTATAAGCAGAGGGGCGTTCTCGTTGGTGGGGTTTACATTTACATCAACAAAAACAAAAAGGCTATCGTTGCCCCTAATAAATATGTTTTGAGCGTGATGGGTGGCCTCGCCATCCACATTCATTCGGTAGGGCGATGCTTGCCCCCCTGCAAGGCGAACCGAAGCAATCTCGATATCGCTTTTGCTTGGGTTGTACACCTTAAGGTAACGCGTGGCTGAGCCAATGGTGGTGAATACCGTATCGAACAGAACCGTGTCGGCGCTAAAGCTAAGCTTTATGGAAGGGTCTGTTGATATGGTTTCCTTGTAGCAGCCCGAGAACCAAATGGCAATAATTGTAAGAATGAGAGGTAAAACCCTTTTCATTTAAGTAACCTTTAGTCGAAAGACTCTTTTTATCAATAGAACCTTCAAATATAGCAAATATTGTTGCCTAAAGATTCCTTATTAGAATAGGAAGTGGCTATAGTAATTACTTGTTTATCGCCCAAAATCAATATATTTGTATATTGCAACCAAACCTTTTACCCTATGTTATTCAAGTTGAAACTATGGGGAATTGTACTTTCCCTTACAATACCATTTGTTATGTCGTGTACCTCAAATAATGTGGATTTAATTATTACGAACGCCTCAATCTACTCGGTTGATGCCGATTTTACCCTATACCAAAGCATGGCGGTTGCCAATGGCAAAATTGTTGCATTGGGCGATAGCGAGACCATTCAGAGTAAGTATAAAGCTGATAATATAATCGACCTTGAGGGCAAACCTGTTTACCCTGGTTTAATCGATCCCCATTGCCATTTCTTGGGGTATGGGCTTGGGCTCAGGAATGCTTGGCTTGCCGGAGTGAACTCGTGGCCCGAGGCGGTTGATAGGCTGGTGGAGCATCAGCAGGAGTACCCATCCGACTGGGTGCTTGGCCGCGGATGGAACCAGAACGAGTGGGACGTGAAGGAGTTCCCCACCAAGGAACTACTCGACAAAGCCTTCCCCGATAAGCCTGTTCTGCTTACTCGTATCGATGGGCATGCTGCCATTGCCAACTCTAAAGCTATGGAATTGGCAGGTTTTAATGCCGATACGCTGGTTGCGGGAGGTGAGGTAATTAAGATTAATGGAGTGCTTACGGGTGTGCTAATTGACAATGCCATTAATCTGGTTCGCGATTTGGTGCCTGCCGAATCAAAAGACGATAAAGTTCAGGCTCTCGTTAATGCGCAGCAAAACTGCTTTGCTGTGGGGCTAACCTCGGTAAGCGATGCCGGAACCGACCTAGCCGATGCGCTTCTTTTCGATGAGCTGCAAAGGGCTGGCAAGCTGAAGCTGAAGATAAACGTGATGCTAAATCCCACTAAGGAGAATTACGAGCATTTTCTTGATAGGGGCGTGTACGTTACGCCAAACCTATCGGTACGTACCGTTAAACTTTTTGCCGATGGGGCACTTGGTTCGCGCGGTGCACTTCTGCTTGAGCCATATTCCGATGCGCCCGGCACAATAGGATTGCAACTCGAAACCACCGAAAAGCTAACCGATGTGTCGCGTAAGGCTCACGAGTCGGGCTATCAGGTTGCTGTACATTGTATTGGTGATGCAGCAGCAAGGTTAATGATCGATATTTTTGAGGAGTTCTTAGAGCCCGGCAACGATTTACGCTGGCGCATTGAGCATGCCCAAACCATTCACCCCGACGATTTGCCGCGCTTTGGCCAGCTGGCCATTGTACCCTCGGTGCAAACCACCCACGCCACCTCCGATATGATTTGGGCTGCCGACAGGCTAGGCGATAGAATAAAGTACGCATACACCTACCAGGATTTGCTTAAGCAAAACGGATGGCTGCCCAATGGCAGCGATTTCCCCATTGAGCATATCAACCCGCTGTACGGGTTCTATGCTGGTGTGGCCCGTCAGAACATGGATGGTTTTCCCCCCGATGGCTTCCAAATGGAGAATGCCCTTACACGTGAGCAGGCACTTCGCGCTATGACCATCTGGGCAGCCAAAGCTGCCTTTGAGGAGGAGGTAAAGGGTAGCCTTGAACCAGGTAAGGCTGCCGACTTTGTTGTGCTTGAGGATGATATTATGACCGCACCCAACAGTAAATTGCCCAACGTTAAGGTTGAGAAAACCTTTGTGAATGGCGAATTGGTTTACACTATCCCATAACACAGATTTGCAATGGAACCTAAACCTTTAACTATTCAGCCAGCCAAGGAGAACCAGCTCCTGGAGGTGCTATACATTATTCGTGAGTGTGCAGAGCAGCTAATTGCTAAGGGATTGCCCTCATGGCATAATACCCATGACGATTACGCCCAGATTTCTCTCGATATTAGCAAGAGGTATATACATCTAGTTTTTTTAGGTAGAATTCCTGTTGGAACGATAACCGTTAAACCCGATGCCTCAGATGTAACTGTTTCGTACCTCGATCGGCTTGCCATTTTCCCTCATTATCAGGGTAGAGGATTGGCCAAGGAGATGATTGATTTCGCCGAGGCGTATTCGCGTGAGCAGGGATTCAAGATGCTCCGAGGTGTTATCCCTATTGATGATGACTCCCTCTGTAAACTTCTTGAGAAAAAAGGATTCATGAATATGGGTGTGGCTTCTAGTGATTCCGAAGAATATGTTAGAATTATTTTCGAGAAGCGGCTGGGTTAGAAGTAGATTGGTCTGAATTTCATCCCATCAACCCTGTTGTACTCCAATGTTGGAAAGGGTATTTTGATCATATTGATGGTTTGCAGAGTGGTGCGAACCCATTTTTGTTTGGCTGGAATTCTGGTCAAATCAATATCTAGCGAAAATAGAAATTGCCTGTATCGTTCGAGATGCGGGAAGGGCTCACCCCGGTACCAGGTTGGGTTCTCAAACTCCTTAATCATCCCATTGGCGCTGTAGCCCAAGGCAACGTTAAGCCATGGTGGTAAATCTTGTAACCCAGTAACTCCTTTTAGGTTGATTGAAAGCCAGTGGGTATGCCCATTGTAATCGAGGAAAAAACTCTCCAAAGGGGTTTCGCCAAGGATGTGATGATACTTTGGGTATCCGCTGGGCGAGTACGTGAACTTCATCACCATCTTTTGCTCGCCCCACAGCGCTTGTTGAGCCGAGAAAAGTGCTGATCCAAAGGCGTTGGCGCCTACATCCCACCATGAGAAACCCCAGCCCTCGTATAGCCCATCAAAAATTTCGATGGGTAGCTGAAAAAGAAAACCCACGGGCCCTCCCCAAATTAACGCTTGGTTATGGCTAAGGCCAGCCCAGCGAAGCGCCTGGTAGGCTGCGTAGCTCTCCCAGTAGGCAGCGTATGCATGGCCAAACTTATCCATCTGCAGATACCCCTTGCCATCGTTGTAAAAATGGAATGGAACCCGCTCGTGATCCTTGTACCAAACGAAGCTAAGGAACGAAAGCCCACCAGCATAAATTCCCCCACCAGCGCTAGCAACTATATACAATTTGTTGCGGCTAGCTGAGTCGGGCAGAGGTGTGTCATCGTAATTAGCGCTTGAATTGAGGCTAATGAGCAAAGTAGCTGCTAATGGGATTAAGCGCTTATGCATTGTATTAATCAATTTGCGTAATTGCAAATTTAGTATGTCCTAGTCATTGACGTGGGTACCACAATTATAAAATCAGCAATATTTAAATTATCCTCGCTAAGACTACTCAAATCGTTCTGCAGAACTGTAGCTATGGTGCTGATTGTGACGTTGGGCTTATACTGATTTAGGTACCACACAATGCCCTCGTAGTTGTTGGAGTGGTATGTGCCGTGGTAGTGCAAAATGGTACTTTGCTCGGTAGTATGTTCGGCAATTACCCATCCCATGGTGGCATCCTTTATAGCCTGTGCCTTGGGAAAATTTTCGTTGCTCGACCCCCCTTTGCCGGGCATTCCCATCATGCTTAGCATGGCTTTGTAGCCAGGTAGTTCAGGATCGTAGGGTGGGGGTAGGGGGGCAATGTGCCTCTTGGCTTCATCGGTGAGCTTCTCAAGCGCATCAAAACCACCCGTTGCAACCATCGATGCGTACCGACGTGGGATATTTGTACCTAGGAAGAAAAGGTTGTTCACTTTGGCAAATTCAACCAGAGGCTTATAATCCGTTTTGTAATTGTTCCAAAGCCGTGCCTCGGCCTCGAATCTGCCCTGCGATATTAATCCCTGAAGGTACTCGTCCAAGATCAGCTGGTTGTCGGTTTCGAACATCTCGGCACCAAGGATTAAGGTATGCCCTTTTGTGTCAAATAGTCTTTTGGTCAGCTCCAGCTGCAACCAGTGGGCTATGGGGTTATCATGCAGTTCCCCGAATAGTATTACCTGGTTCTTACTCACCTGGTTGGCCATAGCGCCAAAATCAGTTAGCTCACCTTTCCCTGTAAATATGCGGTATGCATCAAGCGTTTGCGCTTTTGAAATTGAGAAAATTGAACAAACGACCAATAAAATAGTTATCTTTTTCATACTTTTAACGCGTTTAAGTTCGACGTAAAGCTAAATATATTGATTTAATAATCATTTGAATCTTAGTGTAAATTTAAATTAGTTACCATGGAGATTACCCGTCTATTCGATTTGCTTGAGCAGGGCAAATCAATTTATGGCAATAGGCCTGCGCTTGCTTGCAAGCAGAATGGGAAGTGGATTGAGTACACCATTACTGATTACATCGAAAATGCAAATTATGTGAGCTTTGGCCTTCTTGCCATGGGTTTAACCAAGGGCGATAAAGTTGCCACCATATCTAATAACAGACCTGAGTGGAATTTTGTTGACATGGGGGTAAGCCAGGCAGGTATGGTACACGTGCCCATATACCCAACCATTAGCAACGAGGAGTATGCGCATATACTGGATCATTCCGAATCGAAAGTGGTTTTTGTGTCCGATAAGCAGCTCTACGAGAGCATTAAGCCCATTGCCGATAAGATTCCCGCCATCTTAGGTGTATACATATTCAATGATGTTGAGGGTATTCCAAGCTGGATGGAAGTGGTTACCAAAGGTAAACAAAACGCTGAGGGTATGGCCAGTAAGCTAAGCGTAATAAAGCCTAACGTGCAGCCCGATGATTTAGTGTCGATAATATATACATCAGGAACAACTGGGCTTTCCAAGGGTGTTATGCTTTCGCATAGGAATTTCCTAAGCAACGTGGAGGCAAGCTCGCAGCTATTTCCTTTAGGGCCAGGCGATGTTTCATTAAGTTTTCTTCCTCTAAGCCACGTGTACGAGCGGATGGTAAGCTACTACTATCAGTTTAAGGGGATATCCATTTACTACGCCGAGAGTATGGGAACCATTGCCGATAACCTTAGGGAGTTAAGCCCAACCGTTTTTGTGGCAGTGCCCAGGGTTATTGAGAAAACTTACGATAAGATAATTGCCAAGGGTAAGGACTTGACAGGTATTAAGAAGCAACTGTTTTTCTGGGCTGTAAACCTTGGGTATCGTTACAAGGAGCAGGGTAACGGGTTTTTCTATAACATCCAGCTTAAGG
>JAVERU010000229.1:0-2550 GCA_034006965.1 Tenuifilaceae bacterium | reverse complement strand
AGTGTGTACAACGAGATAATCCCCACCATAGCGAACTATGCTATGGAAAACCCCAAGTGGCAGGTTTCGCTACAAGCCCATAAGTTTATGAGGATACCCTAGCGGTATTTCGGAAAAAATAAAAACTTATAAGTTCTTATAGCCCTAAGAAATTTTGGTTTTATGGGGTAACTCTGCTATTTTTGTCCGTACTTGTACCTCATAAACCCTAATGGCCTTTGGCCACAAAAAAATGAATAACCCTAATAAAACTGCCTTTAGAGATTATCTGTCGTTAGTAAAGTTTAGCCATACTATTTTTGCGCTTCCCTTTGCAATTATTGGTTTTTTCCTTTCAATATACCTAACCGACCACACTTTCAGCTGGTCTATATTGGTTAAGGTGATCCTATGTATGATTTTTGCACGTAACGCAGCGGTAAGCTTCAACAGGGTAACCGATCGGTTTATCGATAAGCGGAACCCACGAAATTCGAGCAGAGAAATACCATCGGGTAGGATACATCCCCGCGATGCATTCATCTTCTCAATGACCAATGCGTTGCTTTTTATTGCAACTACATTTTTCATCAACAAGATAGTATTTTACCTCTCGCCCATTGTTTTGATAGTTTTACTGGGTTACACCTACACCAAACGATTCACCGTGCTATGCCATTTTGTTCTGGGCTTGGGATTGTCGTTAGCGCCCATTGGTGCCTACCTGGCCGTAACAGGCCAATGGCATATTGTACCGTTACTCTTCAGCTTAATCGTATTCCTATGGGTAGGTGGATTCGACATCCTTTACTCTATTCAGGATGAGGCATTCGACAAGGAGGAATCAATTAAAACGATGCCCGCTGTTTTAGGCAAGAGAAAATCAAGAGTAATATCGGCAGTGCTTCACATTGCCGTTTTATTGCTAGTGCTAAAGGTAGGATACCTTTTAGACTCGGGGGTTTTATACTGGGCTGGCGCCGTTGCGTTCGTTTCACTTTTAATAACACAGCATTTAATAATAAAACCCTCCAACGCCAAAAGTGTAAACTTTGCTTACGCCACACTAAATGGATTGGCAAGTATGCTTTTTGCAGCGTTCAACATTGTAAGCTATTACTTTTAAACAACTATAAATCTGTAAACTATGAAAAGAATTGTTTTACTACTGGCAATGGCAGCAGGTTTTGCTGCCATCACATCGTGTGGAGGTGGTTCTTCTACGCAAAGCGAGAAGGCAACTGTGGTATCGGTTGATTCGCTAATAAATGATGCGTCGGCACTTGTTGGACAAACCGTTCGCTTTGAGGCAACGGTTGACCACTCGTGCATGCACGGCGGGAAGAGGCTTACCGTATTTGGTAATATTGAGGGTAAAACCCTTAAGATTGATGGAACCGAGAATTCGCCCAACTTTGTATCTTCGCTCAAGGGGAAAAAGGTTGAGGTTGTTGGGGTTGTTCGCAAAGTATCGGGTGCCCATGTGGCCGATTGCGAAATTGACGAAGGGAACGAGGTTCCTGAGATAGCGTACGTTGTGGACTGTATTGACTACAAAGAACTGTAAGTGAGCGCATTACATCTAAAAAAGGGTAGCCGAATAGCTACCCTTTTTTGTATCATTAAATTTCAGGGTACTACTGCAATTTTAGTGGAATGATTTTAGGGTCGGAAGTCAGAAGACCCCCGCCTGAACGATGCAGTCGGGCAGGGAAGTTGGAAGGTTGAAGCATGTTAATTCTGTCTTCTGACTTCTGTCTTCAAACCCAAACCAAAGATTTAGGTTTACTATAATTTACATTCTTCCATTAAATTTGTGGTAGAACCAATTTCAGCAATTATTCCCTACCAGCCCGGAGTAAAGTTCAACCCAAAGGTTGCCGCCTTAAACCCACCTAGCTGGAAGGGTACTGCATAGAAAGGCTCTAGAATCATCATACCAAAGAGGTTTACCCTTAGGCTAACACCTGCACTCACCACGGGTATTCGCTCGTTGATGTTATCGGGTTTCCATTTAAAGTGAACGGTTTCCCTATCGAACCAAGCCAAACCAGCATCGGCAAAGAGCGCTAGCTCCGAGAATAAAAATTTTGATTTGATTGGGGTGAGCCGTTCAGGCCCTGTAAAGGGCAATCGTATCTCGAAATTAAGTGTGGCCACATGGTTGCCCATGAGCTGATCGGGACCCATTGCAATGGACGAACCGCTCAGTATCTGATTGTTAAAGGCAGAATTATCATACCCTCTAATTATCCATGGATAGCCTAGGTACAATGGGTATATCCTGTCCAAATTACTCCCATGCCTTCCGTAGTAGTACCCCTTAAATGCAAAGCTAAATGGTTTGAGGAAAAAGTACTGCCTAAAATCGGCAAGGGTGCCCCAATAATCTACATGGCCAAAAACTTTGTCAACCTGGAATCGTTGCCGAGAACCATCCATAGGCGAGGCGATGCCAAACGAGGAATTATCGACTACGTAAGCGGCATTTAGCCTTTGCAAGGCGTATCCATCGGGGGCTTCGCCCTTATATCGAGTGTACCCCTGATACCAGCCATCAACATATAGATG
>JAVERU010000230.1:0-2550 GCA_034006965.1 Tenuifilaceae bacterium | reverse complement strand
GAGGCCCTAATATAGAGCATATATCCATTCAGCAGAGGAGAGCGGGAATTTTTTCCCCTCTCTTCTCTGAAAAAATATCTATATCATCCTCTCAAAAAGTTGCATTCATTACTTGAATTTAGGAGTTGATATATGTTTATATTGTCAAAATTTGAAAAGTAGAAACTAAAATCATTTACCCATATGATAGCACTAATGAATCAACTTTTAGAGTCGCTTAGGCAACGAGTTATTGATAACCTAGCCACCATAAGAGCAAACGAGAAAGAGATAAGAAAAATTCTTGCTGAACCCCTCTCGAACCAACGCTCATACAATCTCACCAATAGACAATCGCTTAGTAAAAAGATATTAAGCGAGAATGCTGAAAACCTAAAGATTCAGAATTTGATTGTGGCCTTTATGAGAACCTATAAGGATATACCAGCATATCCCCAGCTACTCGATTCGATAAACAGCTTCGAGAGTGGGCTGGCCACCAACAATAGTAAGAGTGAGTACGATACGAAGAGCAGAAACAGTGAAATCGCTAAACTTCAAACGCCCAAACCCACAGAACCAGCCGCTGGGAATGAGAAAGAACAAAGTTCTAAGGTCTTTAATCATCCTGTTACTACTAACGAATTTACTGAGAAAGTGAAGCAATCGCTTTTTGAGATTACCGCAACAGGTAAATTAGCTTTTAACAAGACTCATCCCAAGTTTGGTGATCAAGACTTTTTCGACCAACTACTTGATTACCACACCCAACGTGAGGAATATGAGATTTGTGCTAAGCTGATGAAGACAAGACAATAAGCTAAAGTAAGTCCCTAAGCACAGTTACCAATCTAATTGTTTAGGTTGAAGTATCGGATGGTTTCCTTAAGCCTATTGGCAAAGGATTTAAGTTCCCCAGAGCTTGCAGCCATTTGTTGACTCGTTTCCGCATTCTGCTGAACAAACTGGTTAAGCTGCGGTATGGCGCTATTCACTTGGTCGGCCCCCGAAGATTGCTACATACTGGCGGAGGTTATCTCTTTAACAAGCCGAGCGGTCTCCTCAATATCAGGTATAAGGGTATCTAGCAGCTTTGCGGAACCCTCGGTAACGTCAACACTTTTTGATGCGAGGGACACTATCTCGTCAGCTGCAATCTTACTCCGCTCGGCTAGCTTGCGAACCTCGGCGGCCACAACCGCAAACCCTTTGCCGTGCTCACCAGCCCTTGCCGCCTCAACAGCGGCATTAAGCGTCAGAATATTATTGGTTTGGAAAGCAATATCGTTGATGATGTTGATCTTCTCGGCAATATTCCGAATGGAGACCAAACTCTCTCGGGATGCCGAGCCCACCTCCTTAACACCCTGCGAAACCTTGCTCGATATCTTATCGGTTCGTTGCGCATTTTCGGTGTTCTGCTGAATGTTAGCAGCCATCTCTTCCATTGATGAGGATACCTCCTCAACCGAAGAGGCCTCAGAAAGAGCATTCTCCGATAGCTTTTGCGATACAGCACTTAGCTGCTGACTTGAACTGGTGAGCTTCTCCACATAGCCTTCAATTTCACCCACAACCGTTGCCAAATTCTCTTTTATCTTTTGAGTAGCACAAACCAGCAGCCCTAGAAGACCTTGGGGTTAACGCACTGGGTATCTACATCAACACTTAAATTTCCTTCGGCTAGTTCATTCAGTTTCTCTACAGCCTTAGCTAATGGCCGAACCACCTTAATGGAACCATAGTAGAAGCAAACTACACTAAAAGCAATATTGACAATGGTGAAAAGGATGTTTACAGGCGTATTCCCATCGAAAAACTTGTACTTAACCCCAATGGTAAACATTAAGAAAAGCAGGTTGATTAGCCATACAATACCAACCTTATCGAAAGCAGATTTTTAAAAAAAACTGCTTGGCAGAATTGCTGCTGCTGTTCCGGCAGCAACAATGCTTATGAAGTTACTAACGAAAAAGGTCATAAATGGAATTATTTGTTAAACCCAAATTAGTCATTAGGAGTTCTGCGACCTAATGGCTTAGCTGGGTTTATCCCCCGATTTAGAAAAACTAAATTTGTAAGCATTTTTGATTGCAAATTTTTAGTTTTTCTTCATCGATATGTCATCATAACATTCAATTAATCTGTGTATTAACAGTATCGTTTTCTGATGGCGGTCACTAGAAAAAAAACGCTAATGACAAATTTGGGTTAAATGATAGTTAGTGGATATTATGCTTTCCTTATGAAAGCTATTGGGAAATAAAAATATATGATTATCTGCTATAATGCCTCTGACATATGTGTTGATTACATTGACACGGTCTTGCGAACGTCCTTTGTGAGGCAATCTTTTAATTAGCAGGATTTATAGATTGCTTCAACCCTCAAAGCACGAGGGTTTGACTTCGTTGAGCACTTCGTGGTTCGCAATGACGCAAAGGCTTTAGGTATTATAGCGGACAATCATTAAAAAGAAATTCTACAAGGGCAAAATCACTTTTAGGATAATTTTAAAACGCTATTTAGCTGTGGCTTCCAGAGCTCACAAAAACGAATTCAATCATCGTG
>JAVERU010000228.1:0-2619 GCA_034006965.1 Tenuifilaceae bacterium | reverse complement strand
GATTATTAATTTCAAACAGCCGGAACTCCTCGACGAAGTGCTGGAGCTGGACGAAAAACGCAAAAGCCTGCAACAAGAACAAGACGATCTGCTCGCCGAAGCCAATTCGTTGGCGAAAGAAATAGGTCTGCTGTTTAAACAAGGACAGGCCGCCGCTGCCGAAGTGCTTAAAGCCCGCAACAGCGAAATCAAAGAAAAAACCAAAGAGCTGTCAGTTCTGCTAAATGACACCAAGCAGCTGCTGCATGACAAGCTGGTTGAGATTCCAAACCTGCCACACGAATCCGTGCCGCCGGGCAAACAAGCCAGCGACAATATTACGGTGCATCAAGAAGGTGAAATTCCTGTATTGTCAGAAAACGCTGTGCCACATTGGGATTTGATTAGCAAATACGATATAATCGACTTTGAGCTGGGCAATAAAGTTACCGGTGCCGGCTTCCCGTTCTACAAAGGCAAAGGCGCGCGCTTGCAAAGGGCTCTGATCAATTTTTTCCTGGATGAGGCCGTAAAGGCAGGCTTCCAAGAGGTGCAGCCTCCGCTGATGGTAAACGAAGATTCGGCTTATGGCACAGGCCAGCTTCCCGACAAAGAAGGCCAGATGTACACCATTGGCGCTGATAAATTATATATGATTCCTACGGCAGAGGTGCCTATCACCAATATGTTTCGCAATGTAATTCTGGCCGAAAAGGAGCTTCCCGTAAAAACTACTGCCTATTCCAGCTGTTTCAGGCGCGAAGCAGGTTCCTGGGGCAAACATGTGCGTGGCCTAAACCGTCTGCACCAATTTGACAAGGTGGAAATTGTACAAGTTGCACATCCTGATAACTCCTACGAATTGCTGGAAGAAATGAAATCACACGTTGCTAATCTGTTGCGTAAGCTGGGGCTGCCATTCCGTATTTTAAAACTCTGCGGTGGCGATATGAGCTTCACCTCGGCCCTCACCTACGACTTTGAAGTATATTCAGCGGCACAGCAAATGTGGCTCGAAGTGAGCTCGGTTTCTAACTTCGAAAGCTTTCAGGCTAACCGCATGAAGCTGCGCTATAAAGACGCCAACGGCCAAATACAACTGGCTCACACCTTGAATGGCAGCGCTTTAGCCCTTCCACGGATTGTAGCAGCATTACTCGAAAATAATCAAACAGATGATGGCATTAACATTCCCGAAGCATTACAGGATTACACTGGTTTTGCTGTTATCAGCTAAGCTTTTACTGCTTTTAAGCATCACGGCCTGCTCACCCAATCCACATCCACAACAGGCTTTTCTGAACGTAATTGACTCGCTGCAAAACCAGCTTATGACAGATAGTCTGGCTTTTCAAGAGTTGATGCAAAAGCCGCACGACAGCACCATCTCGCAAATGAAAAGGCTGCTGAGTCAAACCTCAGTCACTGATCCTTTTGCTGAAAGCAGAAGCTCAAGGCTCGAAAGCGGCTTACTGTATTTTCAGCAATTGACAGCAGAAAGCGACAAGTTTCTGGAAGAAATAAGCTTTGCTGCCGAACAACTGCGAAACCTGCGCCATGATATTGAACAAGGAATAATTACTGATAAGCTGAAAGCCGGCGAATATTTGCGCTCAGAAGCAGCTGCTGTGGAACGTATCAAGGTTAAAAATCAATATTTTTTGAACAGCCTCAACGCAAACTTGTTATTAATAGAAACCCTGGAAAAAGCCCATCAGGCTGAAAAAGACTGATTACTATGAAAAAACAGCCTACTATTTTGTTATTCCTTGCGCTATTTGCACTGGCTGCGGCAACTCCTGTCAGGGCACAGCTGCAGCGTGATGCAGCGCGGGAAAGACAAGAGCAACGCCTTGAAAAAGAAAGTTTGGCCAGTCAGTTTTACAGAAGTCAGGAATGGGAAAAAGCCGGTCCGCTCTACCTGGAACTTTATCAGCAATTCAATTCACAGCATTATTTCTCGTATTACCTCAACTGTCTGATACAGCTTAATAATTTTGAGGAAGCCGAAAAACAGCTCAAGGTGGAGATTGACAAAAACCCGGGAGCAGCAAATTTTATGGTTGATTTGGGTTATATTTACCAGCTCCAGGGCGCACAAAGAAAGGCTGAACGACTCTTTGACAAAATCATTAAAAACCTGGTTCCGGAGCGCAACAGAATCGCCATTACTGCCAACGCTTTTCGATCGCGCAACCTCGACGATTATGCCCTAAAAGTGTATAATTTCGGTAGCGATCAGCCTTCTGTTGATTATCCTTTTTACCTCGAAAAGGCCGGTTTGTATCAATATCAGGGCGATTACAATTTAGCTTTCGATAACTATCTTTATCAACTTGATTATCAACCGCAACATATCGATCTGATTAAAAGTCGGTTACAAAGTGTGCTGCGGATGGATATTGACAATAGCATGACCGATTTGCTGCGCGCCAAACTCTTGCAAAAAGCACAACAGTCACCTGATAATATGCTCTACGGTGAGCTGCTTATCTGGTTTTCGTTGCAACAAAAAGATTACGATATCGCACTGATACAAGCCAAAGCATTGGATCGCCGACAAGGAGATCGTGAGTTACAAATCCTTGATCTGGCAGATATTAGCATGAATAATCAGGCTTACGATATCGCAATTGAGGG
>JAVERU010000227.1:0-2637 GCA_034006965.1 Tenuifilaceae bacterium | reverse complement strand
ATTATCCTTAATCTCAAGCAGAGGTTCGGGGCTAGCACCTATCCATAATCCTGTGTCGGCAATGTGAATCATAAACACGAAGGCATTGGGGTAGCTACGTTGGAGCTTTTGTAGGAGTATGCTAGGATTAAAAGTTTTGGGTTTAGCTTCAATGCTAATTCGCGATAGCACCAGCTTATCCAATTCTCCAGGATCTATCTTTTTGCGAAACTCATCGACCTTAGCAAGGTACGATTCACGAGAAGTTTCATTTAGGTAACTACTAACATTGGTTGTGTTGGACTTAACCCTAGCTAAATGTTCATTGTAACTGCTGAAAAATGACTTATCTATTTCATCGCCCTTAAAAACCAAATCGGGCTCAATAATCCTGATGGGATGGTGGGATTCTATATTGAATGGAGCAAACACAAAGCCAGACCTACCCTCCAACCCCATCAGATTAGTTAGCGCAATGGGCTCTGTTTTCCATTGAACCAAAGTGGTAACCTCCTCCAGGTTGGGAAGTTTATATGTTACAAAGGCAATTCTATTTTCAAGTGCAAACTGGTGAAAATTCATCATTTCCAATTACTGTGTTTGAGGTAGTTTTAGGCTACTTTTTCGCGACAAGCATATTAGATACCCTGCAAATAGAGATTTTGCGACCATCATCGGCCGATATTACAACATCCCAAATATGAGTTCGTGTACCATTATGAGTTAGGGTGGCGTGGGCGTTTACATATCCCTCGGAAACCGTGCCAATATGATTGGCACTAACCTGAAAACCAACAATGCTAAATTTACTACTATCGGCCAAAGCCATTGATCCTGCCCCAGCAATTGTTTCGGCAAAAGCCAAGCTGGCACCACCGTGCAGAATACCCATGGGTTGCAAAGTGCGCTTATCCACAGGCATACGGGCTTTTAAGCCGCTCTCATCTATCTCGGTAAATTCAATCCCTAAATGCTCTATCAAAGTATTAGCACAAAGCTTATTAAGTTCGCTAACTGTAATCATTTTCAAAAAATATTATTCAGACAAATTTAGATTTTTTACTGCAATTCTTTTAGTAAAACCTCAAGTTTGATAGTAACAATAGAAATGTAAGGTGGTTTTAAACTGGTTACGATTTTAAATTACTATCGTCAAAATTGAATTATAAGCCAACTACAGCTCACATACTTTCCAAAAAGGTTCCCAATGCTTATACAGATAAAATTCTAAGTCGATGATTCTTCTTTAAATAATCAATAGCCCCCTCATCCTTGGCAAAGCCTAATAAAAAACCGCCTCCCCCAGCCCCACATAATTTAAGAAAATACTCATCCGTCTCAATTCCATCCTTCCATATTGACAATAAATCTGGAAGTATCATTTCGCTTAAATGGGTTAGCTGAAATTGAGAGAGTTTCTTTAGGACAGCAAAGAACTCATACTTTTGTGCACTCAAAAACCTAGCTAATGCCTGGTTACTCAACCGAACCAAATCATTATTTATCAACCCCATAAATTCAGGAGTACTTGATTTCTGTTTAAATACACTTACTAACCTGGCTGTTGATCGGTTAATTTTCGTATCAATAAGAAAAGGTTTAATTCCGAAATTTTCAAAATCGAAAGCCCTAACCCTACCATTGGTAAGTAGAATGGGTTTGTTCATGTAGCTAACCAAAGGATCAAGACCCGAGCTACTCCCGTGAAAAAAGGACTCTAAAGTGGCAAGGTTTTGCTTAGTCACTGAGAGTGCATCTTCAACATGTTGAAAATATCGATGGTAAAATGCAGCAACCAGGGCACCAGAACTACCAACCCCGTAACCCTGAGGAATATTCGATCTAAAGTAAAGCCCTTGGGATAAATCGCAGCTAAATCCATCAATGTCAATATTGCCTTTCACTTCTGATCTTTGGATATAATCCTTGAATCGCAATAGGCTTTGGTTCGATGTTAGCTCCTCGGGGCTGGGATTATCAAAATCGCTATAAAAATCGAAGTAACCCGAGTATTCAGGGAACGGCATAAGCAAAGCATCCGACCCGTACAACACCGAATACTCGCCAAACAGCAATATTTTGGAGCTAAACCTCATCGCTATGCTATTGGCGTTGGACCAGCTGAAATTTCATCATCAATCCACCGGCCACTCTCGCAAAGATTCACAAGATTACTTTCGATGAAACTAACCATCTGATCGCGCACCGATTCGGGATACAGGATATGTATGTTGGGACCTGCATCGAGCGTAAAGGTAAAGCTGATATTCTCCTTTAGCCGAAACTCCTTTAATCGCTCAATGGCCAAAAGCGTATTGGGTTTTAAGAGCATTACCGATGGAACGGATGACATCATCAGCGCGTGCAACGACATGGCCTCATTCTCCACCACCTGCGCAAAACCAGCCTCGTCGCCACTTTGCATATGGGCTAAAATCGATTTTAAATTCTCCTGCGCCTGATTGTATCGGCTTTGGGAATAACGATGTTTTTGCATCAAGGCGTGTCCACCAGTGCTCGATACTTCCTTTCGTCCCGAATCGATAATTAGAATGGCATCGTGGTAGGATTTGAACACAGGGCTTATGCCATTATCAATAGGAATGGCCACCTCGTTTGATGAGCTGATAACCGAATCGGTTTTGCCCCACAGGGCAA
>JAVERU010000226.1:0-2667 GCA_034006965.1 Tenuifilaceae bacterium | reverse complement strand
GCTCCAGCTGGCTTCAACTCAACAAGACGACTTTGAAGCAACGCAATCGGTAGGTAGAGAAGCCACTGCCCTAGTTGGATATAGTGAGCCAAGGGGCGAGCATCTGTTTGTTGCCATTGTACCTAAAAACTCACCCATAAACCAGCTACGGTTCAACATGGTGTCATTCAATGTCGATCATTACATCAACCTGAACTTAAATGTTACTAGCAGCGAGCTAACCGATTTTGTGGTGCTGATTCAAGTGGAGAGCTTCAAGAGCAAGCAGGAGGCTATGGAGTACTTCGTAAAGGTAAGTGCAGAGCAAGGGTTAATGGGTGGTCTATCCGACACAGACTACTCCTATGTGGTGATAAGCCGAGAAAACCTAGAGACTTTCAAGAAAGATAAGTCCGTGGCAGGGTACTTGCAGTTCTTCCGCGAAAACTATTTAAAGTAATGGGTAATGGCAGTTTCTATTCTTTGGGTTGATGATGAGATAGAGTTTCTGAACCCCCACATCATATTTTTGGAGCAGCGCGAGTACGTGGTTGCAACAGCAACCAACGGAGAGGATGCTCTCGATTTGGTATCGACAAACAACTACGACCTTGTATTTCTCGATGAGAATATGCCTGGCCTAACGGGTATGGAAACCCTTGCGCGCATAAAGGAGATTAAACCTAACCTACCTGTGGTAATGGTTACCAAAAGCGAGGAGGAGAGCATTATGGATCAGGCCATTGGCGCAAAGATAGCAGACTACCTAATTAAGCCAGTTAACCCCAAGCAGATTTTACTATCCATTAAAAAGCATGTGCACCAGCACACCCTCATTAGCGAGAAAACCACATCCGATTACCAGCAGGCTTTTGGCCAGCTTGGGCAGCAGATTGGTATGGCCAATTCGTTTGACGATTGGACCAGAATATATCGCAAGCTTAGCCAATGGGCAAAGCAGCTGGCCGACTCAAACGACTCAGGCATATCGGAGGTGTTCGCCATGCAAATGAGCGAGGCTAACAATGAGTTTGGCAAGTTTATTAAATCGAACTACCTGAGCTGGTTTGGAACCGATACCGAAAGCAGGCCCCTTATGTCGCCAAACGTAATGCGCAGCTTGGTGTTTCCTACCATCGACAAGGGAGCTAAGGTGCTTATGGTGGTAATAGATAACTTTAGGTACGACCAATGGTTGGCCATTCAGGATCTTATAGCACCTTACTGGCGGGTTGAGCGGGATGAAATCTACTCGAGCATTCTGCCTACGGCAACCCAGTATGCCCGTAACGCCCTCTTCTCTGGCTTAATGCCAATGGAAATTCAGCAGCATTACCCCGATTTTTGGATTTTCGACGAGGAGGATACAGGAAAAAACCTATTTGAGCAGGAGCTGCTGGCCAAGCTAATGAAACGATTAGGGAAAAGCTATAAGCTGCATTACGAGAAAACCAGTACCATTAAATCGAACTCGCCCTTAGGGTCGAACCTTAAGCAGGTGCTTCAGAACGACTTAACCGTGTTGGTTTACAATTTTATTGATGTTATTTCGCATGCACGCACCGAGATGGAGATGATGCGCCAGCTGGCCAGCGATGAGGCAGCCTACATCTCCCTTACCCGTAGCTGGTTTAGGCACTCCGATTTATTCAACCTGATAAAGGAAACATCAACCCTTGGGGTAAGGCTTATTATTACCACCGATCACGGCACCATAAGGGTTAAGAATCCTGTTAAGGTTGTGGGCGATAGGGCCACATCAACAAACCTTAGGTACAAACTGGGTAAAAATCTTAACTACAATGCCAAGCAGGTTTTTGAGGTTCGCAAGCCCGAGGAGGCGCATTTGCCCAAGGCCAACGTGAGTTCATCGTATATCTTTGCCCTTGGCAACGATTTTTTGGCATACCCCAATAACTTTAACTATTACGTAAATTACTATCGCGATACTTTTCAGCATGGAGGTATTTCTATTGAGGAGATGCTTATTCCCTATATTGAGCTAAAACCACTTTAGATTGTATGGAAAAAATTCAGGTCAGTAGCCTTCACGAGCTAGACGAGGCCGCATCGATAATACTAAACGCAATAAGCCCAAACCGTATAGTTTGCTTATATGGAGCCATGGGAGCAGGAAAAACCACGCTTATTAAATCGATATGTAAAGTTTTGGGCGTTACCGATACCGTGGTTAGCCCAACCTTTGCCCTTATAAATGAGTACAGCACCCCCAGCGGCAGCCCTGTTTACCACTTCGATTTTTACAGGATAAACAAGCTTGAAGAGGTTTACGACTTTGGATACGAGGAGTACTTCTACTCATCGCAGGGCATTTGCCTAATTGAGTGGCCCGAGCTTATTGAGGATATTTTACCACCCGAGGGGGTTGTTCGTTTTCAGATTGATGTTCGCGATGACGGCGGAAGGGATATCATGCTAAAGGAGTAAT
The DNA here is from genome assembly GCA_034006965.1 of Tenuifilaceae bacterium. Classification (GTDB taxonomy): domain Bacteria; phylum Bacteroidota; class Bacteroidia; order Bacteroidales; family Tenuifilaceae; genus Perlabentimonas. The sequence continues at coordinate 239 of JAVERU010000226.1, read as the reverse complement.
TAAGATTATATTCCCAAGTAATTAGCAGCCAATATGCTGTTGCTATTATCGATAAATATTTTATATTTGCTGAAATAGCATACCAATGGAACAGTTAAGGTTAAAATCGAACCACTTGGTAAGTGGCGTTCCAACATTCTATGTGCGAACCCTACAACCCGAGGTAGATTGGAACAAGCAGCTGGTTGGCCTAATAGGGCCTCGAGGTGTAGGCAAAACAACCCTACTGCTTCAGCACT
>JAVERU010000061.1:0-18242 GCA_034006965.1 Tenuifilaceae bacterium | reverse complement strand
TTGCCTCCGAACCCAATATTTGCCGAGTGCCGTTCATGATCGACTCATCGCGATTTAGCATAATTGAGGCAGGGCTAAAATGCGTTCAGGGCAAGAGTATTGTAAACTCCATAAGCCTAAAAGAGGGCGAAGAGAAGTTTATTGAGCACGCCAGAATCATTAAAAGTTACGGAGCTGCCATGGTGGTTATGCTTTTTGATGAAAGCGGACAGGCCGACAACACTGAGCGCAGAATAGAAATTGCCCAACGGAGCTATAAAATTCTCACACAAAAGGTTGGAGTAGATCCTTGCGACATAATTATCGACCCCAACATACTGGCAGTAGGGACGGGAATGAAAGAACACGCCAACCATGCCGTTAGCTTTATTGAATCAACCAAATGGATGAAAGAAAATTTGCCTCACGCCAAGGTTAGCGGTGGCGTTAGCAACCTGTCGTTTGCTTTTAGGGGCAACAATACCGTTCGCGAGGCCATTCACTCCGTTTTTCTTTACCACGCCATAAAGGCCGGAATGGATATGGCCATTGTAAACCCATCGCAGCTACAGGTTTACACCGAGATTGAGCCCAAGCTACTTGAGCTAGCTGAAGATTTGGTGCTAAACCGACGAGCAGATGCAACCGAAAGGCTTTTAATCTTTGCTCAAAACGTAAAAGACGAGAAAATCGACAGCAGCAAGACCCTTGAGTGGCGAAGCTGGCCCGTTGCAAAACGCTTGGAACACGGGCTGGTTAAGGGCATTACAGAATTTATTAATGATGATGTGAACGATGCGCTACAGGCGTACAGCTCGGCTCTGCAAATAATTGAGGAGCCGCTAATGGACGGGATGAAAACCGTTGGCGAGCTGTTTGGCTCGGGCCGTATGTTCCTGCCGCAGGTTGTAAAAAGCGCCAGGGTAATGAAAATGGCTGTGGGCATTCTCGAACCCATAATGGAGCAGGAAAAGCAATCGGTCTCGCGGGGCAAAATATTGCTTGCCACCGTTAAAGGCGATGTTCATGACATTGGAAAAAACATTGTAAGCGTGGTGCTGGCCTGCAACGGATTCGAAGTAATTGACGTTGGCGTTATGGTTCCTTGCGAAAAAATTATTGAAACGGCCATAAGCCACAAGGTAGATATTATAGGGCTTAGCGGGCTTATCACCCCATCGCTTGATGAAATGAGCCACATAGCTTCCGAAATGGAGCAAAACCAGATGCAAATTCCACTAATGGTAGGCGGTGCAACCACATCGAAATTGCATACGGCGCTAAAAATCAACAATAAATACAGCGGCGGTGTGATTCACATAAAGGATGCTTCGCTGGCAAGCGAGGTTGCCGTTAAGCTGCTATCGCCCAAGCATAAAGCCATTTTTTTGGAGCAGATCAACAACGAGTACAAACATGCCATTGCAAAGCATATGGCAAAATCAACATCACTTATATCGCTGGCCGATGCTCGTAATAACAGATTGGAATTCGATGGCAACCAGTATCAACCTAAAAAGCCTGAGCTTTTGGGTGTACAAACCTTTAGCAGCTACTCACTTACTGAGCTGAGGGAGTATATCGACTGGACATTCTTTTTCCACTCATGGGAACTTAAAGGAAAATATCCCCAAATACTTACCGATGCCATTAAGGGAACTGAGGCCACAAAGCTTTTTACCGATGCCAATGCGCTGCTCGATAAAATTATTGAGCAAAAACTACTTGCAGCCAATGGAGTTGTAGCCATCGTTCCAGCAGCAGCACAAGGCGATGATATTTTGGTTTACGAAGATGAGTCGAGAAAAAAAGTGCAACACGTATTACCTCAGCTCAGAAATCAACAGCCCAAGGCCTATGGAGAACCAAACCTATGCCTGGCCGATTTTGTAGCACCAGCCACCTCGGGAACACCCGATTGGGTTGGCTTTTTTGCCGTGTCGGCAGGTTTTGGCACCGATAAGCTGGCCAACGAGTATGCCGCCCAAGGCGACGATTACAACGCGCTAATGGTTAAACTGCTTGCCGACAGGCTAGCCGAGGCTTTTGCCGAAGTATTGCATAAAAAAGTGCGCCGTGAAGTATGGGGCTACGCCCCTAACGAAGATTTTGGTCCAAACGAACTGCTCAAGGAGAAGTACCAAGGCATTCGACCCGCTCCGGGTTATCCCGCCTGCCCCGATCATAGGCAAAAGGCTACCATCTTCAGCATACTCAATGCGCAGGAAAATGCAAAAATACAGCTAACCGAGAGCATGATGATGATACCCGCCGCAGCGGTATCGGGATACTACTTTGCTCATCCGCAATCAAAGTACTTCAACGTTGGGAAGATTGACCAAGAGCAACTTGACGATTACTCTCAACGCATGGGCAGGGAGACCATAGAAACAGAAAAATTCATATCTAATAACATAGAACACTGATGACACTGATATTGCTGATTTTCGCAGATTACTAAAATATATTTTATTCGTGTTCATCTGTTTAATCCGCGTCATCCGTGTTCTATAGAAATGATAAACAATGACAATACCAGAACACCTAAAAAACCTTAAAGGAGCACCCATTTCCTTCGAATTACTTCCACCGGTTAAAGGGAGCAGCATCGACACCATCTTCTCTACCCTCGACCAGCTGATGGAGTTTGCCCCGCCCTACATCAACATAACGTACCACCGCGAGGAGCTAACCTACCTTACCCTGAATGGTAAGAAGGTTCCAGCAGTTGTACGTAAACGCCCGGGCACGGTTGGCATTGCAGCCGCAATAAAGGGGAAATATAAGGTTGATGTTGTGCCACACATTATTTGCGGAGGATTCTCGCAGCACGAGACCGAGGATGCGCTTATCGACCTCGACTTTTTGGGTATCCGCAACCTGCTTGTGCTCCGGGGCGATGGCGATAAGATTACTGGACAGTTCGAACCTCATCATGAGGGGCATACCCATGCCATCGACTTGCTAAGCCAGATAATGAGGATGAATCAAGGTGATTACCTTGAGAAGTACATCGATAACCCTATCCCAACGCACTTCTCGGTTGGTGTGGCGGGCTACCCCGAGAAACATCAGGAGTCGCCCAACCCCGATGCCGACCTCCATCACCTCAAGCAAAAGGTTGATGCTGGCGCCGAGTACATTGTAACCCAAATGTTTTTCGACAATAGGGTGTACTTCGATTTTGTGGACAGATGCCGAAAAGCCGACATAACAGTACCCATAATTCCAGGGCTAAAACCTGTGGCCATTAAGGAGCATCAGAATATTCTACCCAAAATGTTTGGCGTAACCATTCCCACCGAGCTATCGAAAGCCATGAGTAAATGCGCCAGCAATTCCGATGTGTGGCAGCTGGGGGTTGAATGGTGCACAGCGCAATCGAAAGAGCTACTGGCCAAGGGCGCACCGCTAATTCATCTTTACACCATGGGGCGGGCAAAAAATATTGTTGAGATTGCGAAAGGAGTTGCAGCTAGCTAACCAAATTACATTGTAAACCTGAAAAATGAGTGCCGTATACATATAGCGGTACTTCAATAAAATAGGTATAGCTGTAGGGGTTAATTAACTTTTGAGGTTAAGTTATGCTTTAACCCTTTCCAATCTGATATACGAGCTTTAACTTTGCCAACTCTAATGGGGGTCTCAATGTAAAGGGGTATCCTATTGGCATCGTTGGATACCCAAACGAAAAGGTACTGCCCCTCTTTAAACACATCGCCGGCAACAAGTTCCACCCTAAACTTTAGCGTGCTAAATGTTCCTAGGTTCTTAATCTTCTTAGGTTCGCGAGCCATATAGGTGTAGCTAACATTGTACACCTCGCGGTCGAGCATCACCTCAACAGGAAACGACTGGTTTGGGTTAAGGTTGCTGAAATCGAGGTTGCGAGCAACATATATTGCGGTTACCACATCGTAGGTACATGGATTTACTGGCACCTCGTAAAAACGGTTCTCCCCTCCCCGCCTGCGGATTCGAGCATTTACCAATCCATTCTCCCAGTCGAAAACATACTCATTCTCCTTGGTGTACCCACCCTCGTTAATGTCGCGGTTAAAATAGATTGGTTGAAGGGTATTGGGGTCGACCCATGACTCGTATATATCGCGAACCTTAAAAAAAACATCGTAAAAGGGATACGACATCCCATAGGCATGCAAATGTAGAGCATCCTGGCCAAGTTTTTCATCCTGTTTAACCGCAAAGGTAGCCTCACCTACATCGGTCCATATAAAAAACCATGTGTAGCTCAGCACGTAGGTAAGCTCCTCGCCTGGGCCAAACGAATTGTTTTTAATGGCACAGCTAGCTATCTCCTGCGAATAGATGCTTGGAGAGAACATGCTTAAAAGCGCTATGAAAGCTATAATTGTTGTCCTTAACCTTTCCATAATTGCTAACTTGCAGCAATAATAGAACTGATTTTTCAGAAAACAAAACAAAAGTTGTAGTTATGAACGTTAAGGTTTGCTAATTTTGCAGCCCAAACCCAAATTCAAATAATGAAGGCAAAAATTCAGGATACGCTAAACTCATGGATACATGCGCTGCAGAGACTTGGACAGCAGAGGTTAATCCTTATTCTGAGCGTAGTGGTTGGTATACTTAGCGGTTTGGCGGCGGTAATTTTAAAAAATACCATATACCTAACCCGCGATTTGATTCAGCGCATTATGGAGCAAGGCACGCTTGGTTTCCTATACCTTGCTTTACCTGGGATTGGAATAATTATCACCGTTCTTTACATCAAGTACTTTGTTAAGGATGATATTGGGCATGGGGTATCGCATATACTTTATGCCATCTCTAGAAAAGGAAGCAAGCTAAAACGACACAACACTTACACATCAATCGTATCGAGCACCGTAACCATTGGCTTTGGTGGTTCGGTAGGTGCTGAGGCACCCATTGTGCTTACTGGAGCAGCCATTGGGTCCAATATAGGGCAACTCTTTAGGTTAAATTACAAAACCATAACCCTAATGCTGGGTTGTGGAGCAGCAGCTGCCATTGCATCCATATTCAAAGCTCCTTTGGCTGGCTTGGTTTTTACCCTTGAAGTTTTAATGCTTGACCTTACCATGGCGTCGATTGTGCCCCTGCTAATTGCCGCAGTTACCGCCACCACCATTTCATACTTTTTGCTTGGGCGAGAGGTAACCTTTGCCTTTGAGATTATTGAACCCTTTGCCCTATACAAAATTCCACTCTTTATTCTGCTGGGAATATTTTGTGGGTTAATATCATATTACTTTACCAGAACTGCCATGCAGCTTGAGGGCCGATTCGCGAGCATTACTAATCCGTACAAAAGGGTGCTAGTTGGTGCACTGATTTTAGGTGTACTAATATTTCTCTTCCCTCCGCTATACGGCGAGGGTTTTAACACGCTGCAATCGTTACTCGATGGCAACCCCTCGGCCATTCTAAACAACAGCTTGCTATATCCCCTTCGAGATAACGTATGGGTAGTTTTGGCCTCATTGGCGCTTTTACTTGTTTTCAAGGTATTTGCCATGGCTGCAACCACTGGCGCTGGAGGTGTGGGCGGAATATTTGCCCCCACCCTGTTTATGGGAGGAGTAGCGGGTTTCTTCATGGCAAAACTGCTGAACAATACCGTGGGAACCACCCTGAATGAAGGAACCTTCACGCTGATAGGCATGGCAGGTATGATGGCTGGAGTAATGCATGCCCCCCTAACTGCCATATTCCTAATAGCAGAACTAACAGGTGGCTACACCCTGTTTATACCCCTAATGATTACCTCTACCATCGCCTACATCACCATAATGTATTTTGAGCCTCACTCTATCTACACAAAACGATTGGCTGCTAGAGGCGAGCTAATTACCCACCACAAAGACAAAGCAGTACTTACCCTATTGAGGTTAGGCAACGTGGTCGAAAAAGATTTTAGCATAGTTCACCCAACCGACACGCTGGGCAAGTTGGTTAAAACCATAAGCCAATCGCGTCGAAATATTTTCCCTGTGGTTGATGATGATGAGCTGATTGGAATTGTGCTACTCGACGATGTGCGCGAGCTAATGTTCGATACCGATAAATACGAGTCAACCTTGGTAAAAGAGCTAATGACTACCCCCCCTGAGTTCATCATAATAGATGAACCCATGGAGAAGGTAATGGATAAATTCGAAAGCACTGGAGCGTGGAACCTACCCGTTATTGATGGTGATAAAAAATACGTAGGGTTTGTTTCCAAATCGAAAATATTTTCGGCTTATCGAAACGTGCTTGTTCAATTCTCCGATGAGTAGCCAAAGCGTTGCTAGCTGTACTTAGAAATCTCATCGAGCCTTTCGGGAGAAACAATTTCTACACTTTTACCAGATATCTTAAGGATCCCCTCGGCATTGAACTCTGCTAGCACGCGTATTACATTTTCGCGCGAAAATCCTATCATATGCGATATCTCTAGCCTGCTAATAAGCAAGACGAAAGTGTTCGATTCATGCACCTTGGCTGATAGGTGTATAAGTAGCTTAGCTAACCTTCCACGGATGTTGTTCTGAGCCGAGCTGGTTAACTTCTCAAGCATAGGTATTACAAAGGTTTCATTCCCGCACTTTACTATCTCCATCGCCAACTCTGCGTTCTTCTTCATCTTTTCCAACATGTCAACAACAGGAATAAAAACCACCTTAGCATCGGTTAGGGTAACGATGGAGTACAAATGCTTATCAGTAGTTAGGGTTAGCGGCAGCCCGAGGAACTTCATCCCCCTATCTATATCAATAATAAAATCGCGCCTCCCCTCCTCAATTTCAAGTTTGACATAGCCACTAATAAGAAAAACCAAGTGGTGAGAAAACTCGCCCCGCTTAACAATGGTTTCCCTTTTTCGGTAGCTAACTAAAGTTGACTTAGAGAGTAGCTCTAGCAGCTCGTGCTTGGGAACAACCTTTGTTAACCAGTGGTTCCCCAACAGCTGGTGTATTTGATGATTCTGTTCCATGGTATTAATTAATTAAAAGATTTGATCTATTAGTTGCATTAAAAAGTTGATTTTGAACTACTAATTTTATACGATTGGCACACCGTAGGTTACCGCTCTAACCTGTATTTATGACCAAACGCACCCAACCAAAGGGTAAATCTAACATTTTTTTTGACAAACGATTAGTTGGCTCAAATGCTCTTCCCAATACTTAAGCAGATGCGAGGATTAAACGGCTATCAACATTTGAAAACAATACTTAAAATGCTTTTAGCTAATTGCACTACATACGTGGAAATGACTTGGAAACACACCCCAAAAGCTTAAAGAGACTATGGTTTGCAACCACTCCAAAATGGATTTTCCATATCAACTATCTTCGAAAATGCTATTGCTGTGGCTATTACAACTATGCTTTATAATAGTTTTAACAACTCCATTAAAACTATTACTTTTACAAAAAAAATAAATTTCGCTATGCAAAGAGATAATACAGTTTTCAACCTGATAGATCAGGAGAAACAGCGCCAGATGCACGGCATTGAGCTTATTGCATCGGAGAATTTTGTTAGCCCACAGGTACTAGAGGCCATGGGCTCGGTTCTTACCAACAAGTACGCCGAGGGGTACCCCGGTGCACGTTACTATGGCGGATGCCAAATTGTGGACCAAACCGAGCAGCTAGCCATCGACAGGCTAAAGGAGCTTTTTGGCGCAGAGTACGCCAACGTACAGCCCCACTCGGGAGCACAAGCCAATATGGCCGTATTCATGGCCGTAATGCAACCTGGCGACACATTCCTTGGTTTGGACCTTTCGCACGGAGGACACCTGTCGCACGGTTCGCCAGTAAATATGTCGGGTATTTGGTACAACGCCCTATCGTACGAAGTGAGCAGGGAAACCGAAACGGTTAATTACGACCAGATGGAGAAACTTGCCCTAGAGCACAAGCCCAAGCTAATTGTTGGTGGAGCATCGGCCTACTCACGTGAGTGGGACTACAAGCGTATGCGCGAGATTGCCGATAGGATTGGTGCAATCCTAATGATTGATATGGCTCACCCAGCCGGACTAATTGCTGCTGGCCTACTAGAAAACCCTGTTAAGCACGCACACATAGTTACTTCAACAACTCACAAGACCCTACGTGGCCCTCGTGGTGGCATTATCCTTATGGGTAAAGATTTTGAAAACCCATGGGGGCTAAAAACACCTAAAGGGGTTACCAAGATGATGTCGCAAGTGCTAAACAGCAGCGTTTTCCCCGGTGTTCAGGGTGGCCCTCTTGAGCACGTAATCGCCTCAAAGGCCGTTGCTTTTGGCGAGGCGTTACAGCCAGAGTACAAGGAGTACCAAACCCAAGTTAAGAAAAATGCTGCCGCCATGGCGCAGGCATTTATCAACAAGGGCTACAAGGTGGTTTCGGGTGGAACCGACAACCACTCCATGCTAATTGACCTAAGGCCAAAATTCCCTGAGATTACAGGTAAAAAGGTTGAAAACACCTTGGTTCTTGCAGATATCACCATTAACAAGAACATGGTACCTTTCGATTCTCGTTCCCCTTTCCAAACCTCAGGAATACGAGTTGGGACACCCGCCATTACAACCCGTGGTCTTAAAGAGCAACATATGGCTACCATAGTTGATCTGATAGATGAGGTAATCTCGAATATCGACGATGAGAAGGTGATAGCTTCTGTTCGCGAAAAGGTAAATAAGCTCATGGAAGATTTCCCCTTGTTTGCTTGGTAAGCCTAATTGTAAGCATTAAGCAAAGCCCCTGGTTACCCCAGGGGCTTTTTTATATCAAGACTACAACCAAATTGATAAAAAATATTCTACCTTTGAAATGATCAACCTTAAAACCAATACCCAATGGAACCCTTCTATATTAACCTAAACCAAACAACCGAAACTGGCAACAGGTATAAAAAGTTTTTGGTTATCCTCATGATCCTATTCTTTGCCGCTGCAATTTTATCATTCCTAATGCTTAATCAGCAAAACGACCCCAGAGAGTGGATTTTTCTTGCATTTGGTATCTACGGCTTAGGTTTTGTCTACTTTGCATACGCAGGACGTAAAGCCAAAATTTATTTTAAAGCCGATGATTTTGCCATTGAGTACCAATTTGGATTCTTTCTGAAAACACCCACTAGCATCATGTGGGACGTGATTAAGAAGGTTCGAATAGGGCCAACGTACATTACCTTTTCAAAAAAATCGGGAAAAAGCAAAAAGGTTCATATTGGCTGGCTTCCCTACGCTAAAGTTATTGAGATTAAGAACAAGGTTAACTCATTCGCTCAAGATCAAGGGATTGAGGTAGAGGTTGCAGAATTTACAAAGGAAGGATAGCTAGCGAAAAAGCCTTGCCCAAATGCTCTGCCTAGGCCTATGGGCACGGGTTGTAAATGTTGGACATCCAGGCTCTCCCTTCCGCCTAGATACGGGGGGTATGTACTGCTTCATATCCCGATTATAAACACTGCTAGGGTATAGAATCGATTTCAGCTGCTCATCGTCAATAACTTCCTTATTCACAACATTTGCTGCAAGAAGTACTGTTCTGGGGAGGTGAAAGTCTGGTAAACTAAACACAATATCAGATATTGCTTTTAACGCTTTGGGCTGCGAATGTTTGTACCTTATAACAACACCATGGAATAGCCTCTGCGCTTGAAGTTCATTGGTGCAGCTGGTCTGCTTTACCAAACGCCATTGCACCTGGGGTGAGTTAAGGCTCGAGTCAAGACCAATCAGCTCCTTTACCCTATTGGCCAAGAGCTCATAATAGTTGGTTCTCCAGTCGTCTTTACTTAGCGGATAATGGGAGTAAACTATGTCTACCTCAATAGGTATTAGGCCATTCCCTAACAAAGGGAATATTGCGCTTGGCTCCAGAGCAAACAATGCGTAGCCATTGGCCAAAGTAATGGTCCGAACCTGCTCAGCATTGTACTTATCAACATAAATCGTTGTTAAACCTTCGTCAAACCATTCCGAGTTCGCTATAGGATGGTCAAGCAAATCGACAGTAAATATCAACTCATCTTCAACCTGAGCCAACGTTGCAGTAATAGTGAAAAGCAAAAAGGTAGTAGTTAAAAAAAATTTATGCATAAACCACTTGTCAGCTGTTTGAGTAACGCAAAAATAGCAATCTTATTACATAAAGCCTACTGGCACGAATTATGTATAACCTCATCTGTATCATAAAAAAGAGAACCCATGAAACGGATTATTGCACTAGTAATTGTAGCGTTACCCATATCTGCCTACAGCCAGCTATTTGGACTACGAACTCCGGGTTGGGTTAAGAATCCTCCCAAATCGGAAACAAGTTTTTATGCAGTTGGCCAAGGATCGTCGCCAACGCTTGATGTGGCAGAGCGTAAAGCCAGGCTAAATGCCGGCGTGGTACTAGCAGAACAGGTTGAACCCGCTATTGAAAGTGAGACCACTAGGCTCGAAACGGTTGTTAGTAACAACAAGGTGCTAAAGGAAAAAATTCACGTAATACGAAAAACGGTTGTAGCCACGCTTCACGACACAAGGGTAATTGAGAAGCACTCCACTGAAAGGAATGGCACACACACGGTATACATCCTGGTTGAGATGCCACGAAAGAATATATCAAGATCCATTGTGGATCAAGTGAAGAGCGATAAGGAGCTTCACGAAGCGGTTGTGAAATCGAAACCATACAAGGAGCTACTGGCCAACGCCCAGTAATACCACAAGCTCAGGGAGGGGTGCAAACAAAAATATTTTTGTTTGCACCCCTCCCTTATTTAGCAATGTAACGGTTAGCCTGGGCTACATCAAACTTTTAACAATCTCCTTAACCTTTGCAACCTTCTCATCAAGCATATCCTTAGTTTTTGCCTCGGCAATAAACCTTAGGTATGGCTCGGTGTTCGATGGGCGAATGTTGAACCACCAATCGGGGAACTCCACCCTGTAGCCATCAAAATCGAACAATGCGGTTGGTTTCTCAAGCGATGTGAAATGATCGCGAACCGCATCCATGGCATCCTTCTTCCGCTCGATGCGGAAGTTGATCTCACCTGAGTTGGCATATGTTTCAATGCGCGAGATTAGCTGCGACAGAGTGAGCCCCTCCTTTTTAAATCGTGCAATGACATCAAGAATAATAAGACAGGCCATTAGCCCCGAGTCGGAGTAGTAAAAATCGCGGAAGTAGTAGTGGCCTGCCAGCTCCCCACCATAAATGCCCCCAATTTCGCGCAGCTTATGGGCAGCAAAGGCTCTTCCCACACGCCAAGTACGCATTTCGCCTCCAAGCGGTTTTAGGTACTCACCCACAGCCTTAGATGTTCTAATATCCTGTAGCACCAAGCCCTTCTCCCCTTTTTCCTCAAGAAAGTAGTGGCCTAGCAGCGCAATCATCAGGTCGGGCGAAATGAACCGACCGTTCTCATCAACAAACATCACTCGATCGGCGTCACCATCGAAAATTACCCCAATATCACACTTCTCGTTTTTCACAAGGTTCTGAAGATCAACCACGTTCTCGGGCACTAAAGGATTGGCCTCATGGTTTGGGAATGTCCCATCGAGCTCATCGTATATGTACATGGGCGTATCTCCCAGTAACTCCTTAATTAGCAACGCTGCCATACCGTTAGAGCAATCTATACCTATACGCAAATTGCTGTAATCGGCAACATACTTCTTTAAAAACGATAAGTACTCACCCCTAACCTCAAGCTGTTTAACTTCACCAGGCGTTTGCGACTTAACGATGGGTGCTCCCTCCTTAATTCGCTGCTCAATCTGCTTTAGTCCAGTGTCGTAACCTACGGGCAAGGCGTTTTTGTGCGATACCTTCATCCCGTTGTACTCCTTGGAGTTATGCGAGGCGGTAATCTGAACCGAAGCGTCAAACTCGTACTTAGCTGTTGAGTAGTACACCATAGGAGTAGTAGCCAGCCCTACATCGTACACATCGGCGCCCGCATCGGTAATACCCTTGGCGAGATATTCAAATATCTCATCGGACGATACCCTGGCGTCGCGGCCAACCAATACCTTTTGGGTGTTAAGTAGTTCTACCAAAAAGTAGCCAATCTTGTAGGCATCGTCCTTGTTAAAATCCTTGTTATAAATGCCCCTAATGTCATATGCATGAAATGCTCCCATAATCTATAATTTTTTCCAAAAATAAGAATTTTAGCCCTTTTAGCCATCATTTAAACCAAAGGCAACGGCAATTTGTTTACACATAGCATCAAATTGGTGCTGATCGACAAAAAGAACCAACAATATCTATATGGGATAAACTTTTTTCTAAAAAAAATACCTCCTAAATTTCTGATTGAACGATTGTTAAAAAAAACGGTGTGTTGTCCAACATTTTTTGCTCCCTATAATATGCCTTACAACATAATTACTGTTTATATTTGCCACGAGATAACAAATTTCAATTGATTGTTTTTGTTGGGAAAACAAATCAAAACTAAAGGGACTAGCTATGTTTAAAAAGATTCTAATTGCCAATAGGGGCGAAATTGCTGTGCGCATAATTCGCTCATGCAGAGAGTTGGGCATCCGCTCAGTTGCAGTATATTCCGATGCCGACCGTGGCGCTATGCATGTTCGTTATGCAAGCGAAGCCTACTACATTGGCCCATCGCCATCGCGCGAAAGCTACCTTGATGCCGATAAGATTATTCAGGTTGCATTGCAGGCCAATGTGGATGCAATTCATCCGGGGTACGGTTTTCTGTCGGAGAACGCTGATTTTGCACGCAGGTGTAGTGAGGTAGGCATAAAATTTATAGGCCCATCGAGTGAAGCCATTACCCAAATGGGCGATAAAATTACCGCCCGCCAAACCATGATTGCCGCAGGGGTCCCTGTGGTTCCCGGAACACAGCAGAGCGTTTCAACCCCCGATGACATCTCGAAAATTGCAGAGGAAGTTGGGCTGCCAGTTATGATAAAGGCTACTGCAGGTGGTGGTGGCAAGGGGATGCGCTTGGTCCGAGATCCAAAAGACTTATTCTCTGCTGTAAAGATGGCGCAATCCGAAGCCATGTCGTCGTTTGGTAACGATACAGTTTACATCGAGAAGTACATCGAATCGCCTCACCACATTGAATTTCAAATCCTAGCCGATAAGCAAGGGAACACAGTGCACCTATTTGAGCGGGAGTGCTCTGTGCAGCGTCGCCACCAAAAGGTGGTGGAGGAAACGCCTTCGCCTTTCATTACCCCCGAACTCCGAGAGCGTATGGGCGAAGCAGCAATTGCTGCAGCAAAAGCCGTGAATTATGAGGGTGCAGGTACAATTGAGTTCCTTGTGGATGCACATCGGAACTTCTACTTCCTTGAGATGAATACCCGGCTACAAGTAGAGCATCCAATAACCGAACGAACAACAGGGGTTGATATCGTGAAAGAGCAGATTAATATTGCTGCAGGCAAACCCTTGTCGTTTAAACAGGAAGAGGTGTTCCAGTTTGGCCACTCCATCGAGTGCCGTATATCGGCGGAAGATCCATTCAATAATTTTATGCCAAGCCCTGGGGTTGTTCGGCATATAAGCGAGCCTAACGGTCTAGGTATAAGAACTGATGGGTATGTATACGAAGGTTACGAAATTCCCATGCACTACGACCCCATGATAAGCAAGGTTATAACTTGGGGCAGAACTCGAGCCGAGGCCATCGAAAGAATGCGAAGAGCGCTTTATGAGTATAAGATCACAGGCGTTAAAACATCAACAAAATTCCTTGAACGAATTATGGTGAATAAGAACTTCAGGGAAGGAACATACGATACCCATTTTATTGAAAAGCATAGCGAGGAGCTACTCACCCCTTGCGCCAGCGAAAAATCAGTTAGTGTAGATATGGCCATAATTGCAGCCTATATCGACTATACCAATAAAATGGAGAAGACCGCATTGGGCGACTTTACCCTAACGCGTACAAACGATAAATGGAAGGAGTACGCATTAAAAAAATCAGTTCAAAGGATTTAGCCATGGCAATAGATATTAAAATTGGTGATCGCGAGGCGAATGTCCGTCTTATTAAGAAGGATGGTTCAAAAGCCACAATTGATGTGGATGGCATTACGTACGAAGTTGACATCGTTATGGTGGAAGAGGGTGTGTACTCCATCCTGCACAACGGAAAATCGTATAGCGTAGAGATGATTCCCGGTAATGGGCCCAAAAACTACTTTGTAAATACCTACACCTCTGCCCATGAGGTTGAGATTATTGATGCGCAAAGCCGGTACCAAAAGAGCAGGAATAAGGATAGCATAGAGTCAACAGAAAAGATAATCACCACTCCAATGCCCGGCAAGGTTGTGCGTATTCCCGTAGCCGAAGGGCAAAAAGTTACGAAGGGTGATACTCTAATTGTTATTTCGGCCATGAAGATGGAGAGCGATTACAACGCTACCCTGGATGGTATTGTTAAAAAAATATATGTAAACGAAGGCGACTCCGTGGCCAATAACCAACCACTTATCGAACTAGAATAACCTGAGAAAATATGGATAGCTTAGAAAAAAAATTCTCCCTGTTTGAGCAAAAAGTAAAACAAGCTGAACAGGGAGCAGGCAAAGAGCGTATTGCCAAGCAGCATGAGGCTGGGAAAAAAAGTGCCCGTGAACGTGTAGCAGAGCTACTAGATCCTAATACCTTTAATGAGTTTGACAAGCTGGTAACACATCGATCGCATGAGTTTGGGATGGACAAAACGAAGATACCCGGCGATGGGGTTATCACGGGTTACGGGAAAATTGACGGCCAGCTGGTTTACGTTTACGCGTACGATTTTACAGTGCTGGGCGGTACCCTTAGCCGAGCCAATGCCGATAAGATTATTAAGCTACAGAATATGGCGCTTAAAACGGGGACTCCCATTATTGGCCTAAACGACTCTGGTGGTGCTCGTATCCAAGAGGGTGTGCAAAGCTTAGCGGGTTACGCCGAAATTTTTTACAACAACGTGAAGAGCTCTGGAGTAATCCCTCAGATAACCTGCATCATGGGGCCCTGTGCTGGTGGAGCAGTATACTCCCCTGCCCTAAACGACTTTATCATCATGGTGAAAGATACCAGCTACATGTTTGTAACGGGCCCCGATGTAATTAAGGCAGTTACCCATGAAGATGTGACCAAGGAGGACCTTGGAGGAGCAACCACCCACAATACCAAAAGCGGAGTAGCACATTTTATGGCCGACAACGAGGAGCAAGCATTAATGCTTATACGTGAACTTATGGGATTTATACCGGCCAACAACATGGAGCATGCCCCTGAGTATCCCACAACAGACGACCCATATAGGGAAGATGAAGCGATACAAACAATTGTCCCTGCCGACCCAAATAAACCATATGATATAAAGGAGCTACTTCTAGTTGTACTCGATGATAAAAACTTTCTGGAGGTACAGGCTCACTTTGCTAAGAACATTGTGGTGGGGTTTGGCCGAATGGCAGGACAAACTGTAGGCATAGTGGCCAATCAGCCTGCATACCTAGCGGGGGTCCTTGATATTGATTCCTCAGTTAAGGCTGCCAGATTTATTCGATTCTGCGATGCATTCAATATTCCCCTAATTACTTTTGTTGATGTCCCAGGTTTTTTACCAGGAGTTAACCAGGAGGAAAATGGCATAATCAAACATGGAGCAAAGCTTCTTTATGCATACGCCGAAGCAACAGTGCCTAAAATAACGGTAATTACTCGAAAGGCATATGGTGGAGCATACTGCGTTATGTCGAGCAAGCAGGTAGGGGCCGATGTGAATTATGCCTACCCCACCGCCGAAATAGCCGTAATGGGCCCCGAGGGGGCGGTCAACATTATCCATCGGCACAGCATAAGCAACGAAGAGGAGCGGCAAAAGCTCATTGATGAGTACCGCGAAACGCTGGCCAACCCCTACAAAGCAGCAGAGCTAGGATATATCGACGAAATTATTTACCCCAAGCAAACTAGAGCCAAACTTATTCAGGCCTTGGAACTTACCCAAAACAAGAGTCAACAACAGCCACCACGAAAGCACGGAAACATTGTACTATAAAGAGATGTCTATCAGCAAAAAAACATTTTTTTGTGCGTTTGGCTAAAAAAAACCACATTTTTTTTGGTTGGTTTGGCTAAATACAATATTTTTGCATTCGCAATTGAGGCGATGGTTAGTGGAGTTTAGCTAAATTGACATACTGCGGAAATAGCTCAGTTGGTAGAGCACAACCTTGCCAAGGTTGGGGTCGCGAGTTCGAGTCTCGTTTTCCGCTCAACAAAAAAAGCGGATGCAGTCCGCTTTTTTTCTATCAACACTTTTCTTTTCGTAATGGGCCCGGATGGTGGAATTGGTAGACACGCAGGACTTAAAATCCTGTAGCCATTGCGGCTGTGCCGGTTCGACCCCGGCTCCGGGTACCAAGCAAAAGCCTGACCTCACGTCAGGCTTTTTTTGTATTAGCACCCTCCGCATCGAAAAAATAGTAAGACGGGGCGATCCGTTCCCGAATCGCCCCGCTGCTTGCTAACAAATCTAACGTGCTGTAAACACCTAAACTAACTAAAACATGGAAAAAACTACTGATAATCGGGTAATGCATTCATAAGCTTTTGGCGTGAGAAGAAGATTCGGCTCTTCACGGTGCCAATCTTTAGATTAAGCTTATCGGCAATCTCCTTGTACTTATAGCCTGACGTATGCATCTGAAATGGGATGCGGAAATCGTCGTCGAGCTCGTTCACCTTCTGATTTATCTCGCTATGCGAGTAGGTTGACTCTGGCCCCTCATCGAAAGTACGTCCATTTACCAAGTACTGGTTGTCGCTCGAGTCGAATGTGGTACGCTGCTTAACCGCCTTGCGATAATTGTTAATAAAGGTATTCTTCATTATGGTGAAGGTCCATGCCTTTATGTTTGTATTATCTTCAAACTTATCCTTATAGGTTAAGGCCTTTAGATAAGTCTCCTGAAGCAGGTCGCGAGCATCCTCAGGATTGGCTGTTAAACTGTAGGCAAACCTTTCCAGATTTGGCTCAAGCTCAATTAGTGCTGTGTTGAATTCTGCTGTTGACATATTGATATGGTTTAAGTTTTATTTTTAATCAGTCTAAATAAATGTTTATGCAAATATACGACAGGATTAAACAAAACCAAATCGAAACCTCAACATCCGGCCCCGTATCTAATAGCATTCTAAATAAATCACTAGGCTTACCCACTGTTTATCTAAGGCTTATCGACTTTTTGTCTAAATTAATTCTAAATAAGTAGATTGAGAGTGAAAAATTATTCGAAAACCAACTCTAACTGTATGTCAACTACTTATGAGGACAAATATGGAGGCCTATGGATTAGCCTTGATCCACAGGGTGCTATTTATTCGAGAGGATACTACTACCTATTTAACCTGCTTACTTAAAAACTGGGTGAATTGGTTTGCTGACGACACCTTGTGAACTCCCTTGGGAATATCAAGCTCATTTACCTCAACCTGATGCCCGGTTACTACAAGCACTGCATTTGGCAACTCGTTCTTGAGTTTTTCAAAGTGTTTGGCAAAAACATCCTTAGGCATTGAAACAGTAAAAGCGGCAAAAAGAACCTCGATACCCTGTTTCGTGGCAACCTTTATCACATCATCGATGGGAACGGTTTGACCCAGGTAGGTGGTGCTGTACCCCTGCGTCAGAGCGAGATAGTTAAAGTATAGCAACCCTATTTCATGCAGCTCACCCTCGGGTAGGTAAAAGAGAATTCTGCTTTGGCGCGATGTCTTCACATTTAAATCGAGGGTTGCCTTTATTATTGCGTTACGAAGGATGTTGGAGGTAAAATGTTCCTGGGCAGGTACAATGCCACCCGATTGCCATAGCAGGCCCATCCTTTTTTGAAAGGGCACCAAAAGATTCTCATAAGTCCACTCGAAACCCCGCTCCTTTACAAACTCATTCAGCTTACCCACAAAGGATTCCTCATCCATATTAATTGCTGCAGTGAGTAGGCTCTCGGGAACTGGAGGTGGACCAACATACTTGTTGCCCTGGTTAATTATTGTTGACATTTCGTCATGTGACATCCTGGAGATGCGGCTTATCCTATACCCAACGCTCAAAAGCATCTTAATGTTAAGAGCCAACCTCAGGTCATCTTCGGAATACCTTCGGATATTTGTATCGGTACGGTCTGGTGAGAACATCTCGTACCGTTTCTCCCAAACCCTTATGGTATGAGGCTTTATGCCTGTTAGAACAGAGAGCTGCTTTATGCT
>JAVERU010000060.1:0-18430 GCA_034006965.1 Tenuifilaceae bacterium | reverse complement strand
CATCATTAGAAGAATTATGTGATAATAATCTTTTAATATAATGAATATCAGTCTTTTAACCAAATTTATTTCATGCTATTTTGTTGATTTTTAGAGTTATTTTTTATTTTTTGTCATGTACTAAAAAATAAAGGATTAAATGATTCTAATGCAAAATACATTCTTTCAACTTTGTTAAGCAATAAATATCGTACTAATGAATATGTTTTCTCAGTTTGGAAAGATTGTAATATTTCTACGAAAGAACACTTTTATCACGTTGGTGGCAAAGAAGACAATAGGAATGCTGTTTACGAAGCATTGCTAACTAACTTTAGACTAAAGGACAGCATATCAAATTCGATCATGAAATCTAGAATAAATTCTAATGAATCTCAATTGACTGATTCATCAAAATATAGAATTCCACAACAAATGACTTTGAGTTTATAAAAAATCAACTGTGGCTAATAAAGGAGTGTAGCTATTGGGGGATAAGTTGGTATAGCCCAGCACCTTCACCACGTTTTATCGTTTTTCTCGGGGGATGATGAATCGGCTCGCAAGCCCCCCACTATCCACGCCCCAAACCGCTGTATAGGCCAATTTTAGTTACAACTTATCGTAAAGCGCATGACCAGAGCGTTTTCGCCCTGTCCGTAGTAGTTCATCTTTTTACCTGTTGATACGAACCCCATTTTTTGGTACAGGGCAATGGCTGCTGCGTTGGACTCTTTCACCTCAAGCGATATGGTGTCAAATAATTGATTTGCAGCAAAATCCTTGGTGTAGTTCATTAACTTTTCGCCAATACCCTGTCCCCTAAATCTTGGCTTAGTGGCTATGGAATATATTCTCAGAACCTTGCTCTTTCGGCGTGTGGTTAGAATAAGGTACCCACCAATTTGGTTCTCAATTTCAGCAACCGCAAAATGGCAGGTTGGGCTTTTGGCTAAGTGTCTGAATTGTCCCCTGTTAAATGCTTCGTTGCCAAACGATAGCTGCTCTATCTCTAAAACCGAAGTTAGATCGTTGGGTTCGACAGGTCGTATGGTTATGTTCTGCTCCATTACTGATGCTTGTTCTCAAGGCTTTGCACAAAATGGTTTATAATTCGGTAGTACAGCTCATCTCCCAGAATTGCATCTTCAACTCCGTGGTCGATGCTGGGGTTATCGTTTATTTCAATAATTACGGCTTTGTCGTTTATCATCTTTAGGTCTACTCCGTAAAGACCTTTACCTATAAGCGATGTAGCTTTTATGGCGGTGCGGAGTATGGCTTTTGGTACTTTGTAAATGGGAATAGCTTCGGCCAAACCGCTTCGGCTTTTACCCGAGTTCTGATGGTAGTAGATTTGCCAATGGCCTTTGGCCATAAAGTACTTGCAAGCGTAAAGCGGCTCGCCGTTGAGCACCCCAATACGCCAGTCGAAATCGGTGGGCAGGTACTCCTGGGCAAGCACAATGGATGAACGCTCAAAAAACTCGCTCAGCACCTGGTCGTAATCATCGCTTTTTTTCACCTTTTTAACCCCATGCGAGAACGAACCGTCGGGTATCTTCACAATAAATGGAGCGCCAAGCATGCGGGCCACCTCATCGAAACGTATAATTTTTGACTTGAAGATCAGGGTTGATTTTGGAGCCGAAATGCCCTCGCGTGCCAGCAGCTCGTTTAGGTAAACCTTGTTGGTGCATCGGATTATCGAAAGCGGATCGTCAATTACCACCATATCGGCCTGTTTGGCCTTTTGGGCCACCTGAAAAGTGATGTGGTTGAGGGCGGTGGTTTGCCTAATGAAAAGCGCGTCGAACTCCATTAGCCTGAGCAGATCCTGCTCCGTTATCAGCTCGGCGTTAATGTTCATCTTCTTGGCAATATCAATAAATTTTGCCAACGCCTTCTTATTGCTTGGAGGAAAAGCCTCGTTGGGATCATGGTAAATGGCCAGATCGTAACGTGGAATCTTTTTAGTACGTGGGTTTCGCCACACCTTCTTGCTGAATCTGTTCAGCGCTTCGGCAAAGTGGTTCTGCTCCTCATCGGTAAGATCTGCAAGCCTAATCGGGGTTATGGCCTCGAGCTGGTTACGGGCCTTTGTGTTAAATGCAACCCTTAGTATGGGGTAGGGGTAGTTATCGAAAATGAATCGGGCAATTTTTTCGAGCCCAACCTCGGTGCATGAACCGAAAAACACATTCAGGTACCAAATATCATCGGTTATTCTTTGCTTCTCAATCCAGCTGTGGCAGAGCTTGTGCAGGATGCTATCCATACGAATGCCCGCACCCGACTCCAGCTTGTTTAGCACTTCGGGCGATGGAATCACCCTGTGTCCACGGGCGGTGGCCAGTAGCGAGCAGTAGTAACCCTCGGAGTTATACGAGATGTCGCCACACAAATTGATCACCAGATTTGGTTCATCCTTTGATTCTTGATTTAGGTAATCCGAGGCGGTAATAATGCTCTCGGTAGGGTAGTAGGGTTTCCAGATCGAGAGCTGATCCAGAAGGATAAGTACGTTTTGCATTGCTTCGTTAAGGGATGTGGGTGTTTTAAAGTTAAGGCAACTAGTGTTTTAGTGTTTGTCGACCCCTTTCTTCATTTAGTGCAAAGATTATCACAAAATCGATTGGTTGTACTAAACAACCTAATTATTTTTTGCAACACGCAATAGCTTGATATTTATGTAGATATTATGGCTGGTTCAGCCTGTATCCATCACAATTTTAATTCATATGCTCTCGTGCTACAAATCATAGAAACTATATTGAGGGTTGTTTCGTAGTAGGTGTTAATACCATTTGATGTTAAATTAATGTTCTAGGCTATGTATAAAACCATTGCAATTCACACCCGTTCAACCTACTGGACACGTGTTGAGACCAACGATGAGTACAGCGTGGTAGATGCCGATGATTTGGCCAAGGAGATAGAGATCCAATGCAATAAGTTTGAGGATGAAGGATACCTGGTGATGTCAATAAACCCCATTACATCGGGCAGCTTTGCCAATGGCAATGGGTATGTGCATACCGAGAGCGTGATTATAACAGCCAAGAAAATGAGGTAATATTCTCTTTTTTAGGATATTGGCACCCTTGCCTAGTATTTCCTTTTTTTTGTACGACCGTTTATTTGCTACCCAAGCGATTAGACCGCCATGCTTTATAAGCCTTTTGGCTTGCCTGATGATAGAGGCTAATCCTTGTGCAATAATATCCTATTGTCAAAAAATGACTTTTAGAAAGCCCAAAGGACACCGAAACGCCATGGACTTTCTAAAATAAAAGCCCTTAGCTAAAAGAAATTGTTATGATATTGATAAAAATTTGAAGGGGATACCGCAAGTTTATACACATTTGAACGTCAAATGCTCTTTGCTGGGTATGTGTGTTCTATTTGGTAACTTGAGATTTGCAGGTATAACCATTTTCTAAAATATGGTAAGTTTTTGGCAATGCTAAATGACAGCACCAACGACAATTTTTCGGACAACATGGCAAATAGACGAAACTAAAAATTTAACTTTGGAGAATGAAAAATACAGTAGCAGAACCAGTTGAAACTTACAATCAAATCGGACTTGGCAAAGGCAACTACATTGAAGCCAGACGACTGTATCCCCTACTAAAATGGGCAGGTGGAAAAGAACAAGAACTAAAATACATAATACCAAACCTACCAGAAAAATTTACCGACTATTACGAACCTTTTGTAGGAGGTGGAGCAGTTTATACAGCAATTCAAGCCGACAACTATTACATAAACGACAAATCAGAAGAATTAATTTGCCTATACCAGAGTATTACAAATGGTGACAGACAAGTTTTTTTCAAAGCACTTGACGAGATAATTCACAATTGGGATTTGTTGACGACTGTAATTGAAAATAACGCAATATTTTTTATTCAGACTTACAAAGAATACTCCCAAGACAAAATTGAGGACACCAAGCTGAAAGACACTTTATTTGAGTTTATTTTAACTCACTCAGACCAATTCAATGGTATGTTTTCAACAATGTTCAATTTCAATATTGAAAATTTTATCAAAGAAATCAAAATTAATCTTATCAGGAAAATTAAGAGAATGAAGGAACTTGAGCGTATTAAAAATGTCCTTCCTGACAATGACATTTTAGATAATATTGAAACAGCATTGAAAAGTGCTTTTTATATGCACTTCCGACATATTTACAATAACACCAAGAAATATAGAATCAATGGTGCATTTAAATCTGCAATTTTCCTATTCATCAGAAATTTTGCTTATAGTGGAATGTTTCGCTATAATTCTAAGGGCGACTTTAATGTTCCTTACGGTGGGATTGCTTACAACAGAAAAAACTTTTTAAAGAAAGTTGATTACTTAAGGTCTAAAGAATTAAAATCACTACTTGATAATACAACTATTGAAAATTTAGACTTTGAAGAATTTTTTAATGCTCACCAACCAACAAAAAATGATTTCATTTTTCTTGACCCGCCATATGATAGTGAGTTTAGCACCTATGCAAAAAATGAGTTTACAAAAGCAGACCAACAAAGACTTGCAGATTATCTAACTAGTAAATGCAAGGCAAAATGGATGATGATCATTAAAAATACCGACTTCATCTTTAGTTTATATGACAATAAAGGACTAAATATCAAATCATTTGACAAAACTTACCTTGTTAGTTTTATGAATAGAAACGACAAGAACGTTGAACACCTTTTAATTACGAATTATTAAGGAATAATAATGGCAGCACATACAGAAGCACAGATAAGACGGGCAATTAAACCGTTATTAACAGTATATGGTGAATTAAACACATCAGAAGTAAAAAAACTTCTACACACAGTTTTAGAATTTAGTGAAGAGGATAATATGCCCTCGACAACACGAAAAGAAACTCTGATTATTCAACGAATAGGAAATATTGTTGCTCACCAAAAAGAAACAATAAAAACCTACGATGAAGGATTTGTAGTTAATAAAGGTTCACGCCCAGCCAAATTCTCCCTGATAAATCCTATTTCACAATCCGTTATTCAACCCGCAGAAGTGAAAGCAATAAAGGAAAAAACAAGACGCTTTATTGCACATAAAGTTGATTGGGAGAAAGCAAGAGGCCGAAATAATGAAATAGGCGACCAAGGCGAAGAATTTGTTCTAGAATTTGAAGTCGACCGTTTAGTAGAAACACTGTCTATAGAAAGAGCCACAGCAATGCAAAATGTTCAGCATTTGAATCGATTGCAAGGAGATGGTTTGGGCTATGATATTTCTTCAATAAATGATAATGGCTCACCACGTTATATTGAAGTTAAGACTACAAGCGGTGGTTTCAATCAACCATTCTATATGAGTAAAAATGAAAAGCACTTTTTTGAAGATTACGAAGATTCTGCATTTATTTACCGAGTTTATAATTTTAGCAAGGAGACACGACACGGGGATGTTAGAGTTATAAGCAGTAGTGAGTTGTTTACTGATTTTAATTTTGACACAATTACTTGGCAAGTAACACCTAGATAAAAAAGCACTGCCTACAGCAAGGGGTGTACCCACTGTGGGTTGATACTGGGAACTCGGAACGGGTTAGCACGTTCGGTACAATTTTGTCCCCCCACGAAATCGTTGCTCGCTCTCCCACACTGCTCAAACCCCCAGCCGTTAGCGGACAATCGTATTCCCAAAATAGTTTTCCATCTGTTACAACCAAAATACCGAATGATTCGTCTTTAGATTATATTATACAATTTGCTTGTTGGTACGATACCAAAATCAGGTTGAAATTAAAACAAAAAGGAGCGTATGAAGTTTAAAAAGAATGTAGCCATAAGCGAAACGGGATTTATTTTCGACCCATCTACAGGTGATTCCTACACCCTTAACCCCATTGGGATGGAGTTGCTCAATATGATAAAACAAGGCATTCCCTTTGCCGATATAAATTCTGCGTTTACCACCAAATATGATGTGGACGCATCCTCATTTGAACGCTACTACTATGATTTTGTGGCAACGTTAAAACAAATTCAACTAGTTGAGGATTATGAGTAAGCAGAGGATAACCGTTGCCCTTTCGGGATTGAACAATATCGACAGCCCAGGTCCTGGTATTCCTGTAATAAGGGGCATCAAGGAATCGGAACTATTCGAACCCCGAATAGTTGGACTTGCCTACGAAAACCTTGAACCAGGTGCGTATATGCACAATCTGGTTGATAAAACCTACAAAGTTCCATATCCATCCGATGGAGTTGATTCTCTAATGAATCGCATTAGGTATATCAATACCATTGAAAAAATTGATGTGCTTATCCCCAATTTCGATGCTGAACTTTATGCGTTCATGAGGTCCGCTGACCTATTAAAATCAATGGGAATAAACACCTTTTTGCCAACGCTAAAACAATTTGAAGAAAGGCATAAGGCTAATCTACCCGAGTTTGGCGAAAAGTATGACGTAAAAGTACCTTTTAGCAAACCAATTGCTAGTGCAGCAGAAATTAACAACCTAAATGATGAGCTTGAGTTCCCCTATGTTGTAAAGGGTAAATTTTACGATGCATATATTGCTAATGATAAGGATCAGGCAAAAATGTATTTTCACAAGATTGCAGCCAAGTGGGGCTTGCCAATTATCATTCAGGAATTTGTAAAGGGTACAGAGGTAAATGTGGTTGCAATTGGCGATGGTAAGGGCAATACAATTGGCGCTGTGCCTATGCGTAAGCAATACATTACCGATAAGGGTAAAGCCTGGGGAGGGATAACGCTCGATGACAGATCGATGCTTGACCTTACACATAAAATAATTGGTGAAACCCATTGGCGCGGAGGGATGGAGCTGGAACTAATTAGGACCTCAAAAAATGAACTCTACCTAATTGAAATAAACCCCCGCCTGCCAGCTTGGGTTTACCTAGCTGTTGGGGCTGGACAGAATTTACCCGAAGCCCTGGTTCAACTTGCCCTTGGGCAAGAGGTGAAACCATATACTAAATACGACATCGGTACGATGTTTATTAGATACTCGTACGATATGATTTGTGGTATCAAAGAGTTTGAAAAACTTTCAACACTAGGAGAGCTTTAGCTCGTTCTAACTTCAAAAACCTATTTTTAATAATGTAAGTATGGAAAAGCTGCCATTTGAACGCCCGGTAATTCAGAAAATAAATGCGGGTCTTCCCAGTAAGTTTGGTATTCCAACACGTCTTGAGCCCATAACTCACGTTGAAGGAATTCCGGTTAAAGAGTTGATAGACAGATTTGGCTCCCCAGTTTACACCATTTCCGAGACGACCATCCGAAGAACATACAAGGATGCTTATAGGGCATTCTCATCGCGATATCCTAAGGTGCAGTTTGCCTGGAGCTACAAAACCAACTATCTCAATGCCGTTTGTCAGGTTTTCCATTCGGAAGGATCGTGGGCCGAGGTGGTTTCGGGTTTTGAATACGACAAGGCCATTGCCAACGGAGTGCCGGGCGAAAAAATCATTTTCAACGGGCCGTACAAAACCACTGCCGACCTAACCAAGGCCATTGAGAATGGTTCACTTATTCACATCGACCATTTTGATGAGCTATACGAAATAATAAAGCTTACGGAAACCACCCAAAAACGTCCAAGGGTGGCCATTCGGGTTAATATGGATACCGGCATTTACCCGCAGTGGGATAGGTTTGGATTTAACTACGAAAACGGCGAAGCCTGGGATGCTCTTAACCGAATAATGCAGTGCAAAAAGATGGATTTGGTGGGTCTCCACACGCATATTGGAACTTATATGATGACTGCTAGTGCCTATAGTATAGCCGCCACAAAACTGGCCGACCTAGCGCTTGGTCTGGAAAGAAAGCATAAGCATT
This sequence comes from Tenuifilaceae bacterium, assembly GCA_034006965.1. Classification (GTDB taxonomy): domain Bacteria; phylum Bacteroidota; class Bacteroidia; order Bacteroidales; family Tenuifilaceae; genus Perlabentimonas. Next base: position 10,576 of record JAVERU010000060.1, on the reverse strand, counting down.
ATATTAAGTACATCGATATGGGGGGTGGCTTCGCTTCTAAAAATACCCTACGAGGGGCATTTTATCCTGGCACCGATACCACGCCAACCTTCGACGATTTTGCCGAGGCCATCACCTCTGCCTTGATGAAATCGGAGATTAAGCCGGAGAATCTACCGCTGCTCATACTCGAAACAGGACGTGCTCTAATTGACGATGCAGGGTATTTAATGGGGACTGTTGTCGCCAATAAGCGTTTGGCCGATGGAAGGCGCGCCACTATTATTGATGCTGGCGTTAACCTACTTTTCACCGCCTTTTGGTACGAGCACGATATTCGCCCTGCACAACCAACATCGGAGCAAACCGAAGATACCACCATTTATGGACCGCTTTGCATGAACATAGATTTGGTGCGGAGTAGCGTAATGTTTCCACTTCTTAAAAAAGGGGACCACTACGTAATTAAGCGCATAGGTGCTTACAATAATACCCAGTGGTTACAATTCATTACCCTTCGCCCAAACGTTGTGCTGATTGATCCACAAGGCAATGCTCACATTATCAAAAAAGCTGAGAATCTTGAAACGATGAACTATCTTGAACAAATTCCAGAGCATCTAAAGTAAAAAATGTAGGTGGTAATATTACATTTAGTCAATAATCTGAAGCATCAATGCAGGGCATAAAATGGTTCATTAATAGCATACTAAATAGCTATGGGCAGGTTTTCTTCTCAAATAAAAAAACTTTTGCCATCCTTCTCTTTCTGACAACATTTGTAGATTTTTATACAGGTTTATTTGGCCTTTTTGCAATCTCTACAACAAATGCCATTGCTTACTGGCTTGGTTTCGATAAGTACAAAATTAGTCAGGGCTTCTACGGGTTCAACTCCTTACTTGTTGGTTTAGGGTTAGGAATTTATTTTCAACCGGGGCTATTACTACTGTTAATTGTATTCCTTGCGGCGATTCTCACGCTATTCATTTCTGTGTCGCTCGAAGGGATTATTGGTAAGTACGCACTACCCTACCTAAGCATTCCTTTCGTGATCTCTCTGTGGGCAATGACCCTGGCTTCGCGTGAGTTTATGGCGCTTGGCCTAAATGAGAGGGGAATTTATACCCTTAACGATTTATATATAGTTGGAGGAGGTGGTCTTGTTAGTTTGTATGAGTGGTGGAATAGCATACCGCTACCCAGCTCCATCAGGAGCTATTTCCTTTCGCTTGGAGCCATACTTTTTCAGTACAATGTATTAACTGGTATAGTGTTGGCTGTGGGTTTACTTATATACTCCCGTATAGGTTTTACCCTTTCGGTGATTGGTTTCTATACCGCCTACCTTTTCTACATGCTGATTGGAGCAGAATTTTCCGAGGTTCATTACAGTTACATTGGGTTCAACTACATTCTCTCAGCCATAGCCTTAGGAGGCTTTTTTCTAGTGGCTAATCGAAACTCCTATCTGGGGGTTGTGCTTATTGTGCCAGTGGTTGCCATTGTCACCATCAGCTTAAGCTCCCTACTGGCTCCTTACTTTTTGCCTGTGTACTCTCTGCCTTTTAACCTTATTGCCCTAACTTTTCTTTACGTCCTGAAATTCAGAGTGAATAACAGGGCTAATTTACACCCTGTTTACATACAGCAAAATTCACCTGAAAAGAACCTCTACTCCTTCATTAATTACATGGAAAGATTTGGCAAGGATGCGCCAAACCCTATTCATCTCCCATTCTTTGGCGAGTGGGTGGTGACCCAAGGACACAATGGGGAGTACACGCATAAGAATAGCTGGCGGCATGCTTGGGATTTTGAAATGATTGATGACGAAGGAAAGACCTATAAAAATTCAGGTGATTTCCCTGATGACTACTATTGCTACGACAAAAACATTGTTGCTCCTGCGGATGGAATAATTGAGGAGATTATAGATGATGTTGCCGACAACGTCATTGGGGAGAAAAACCTAGAGCACAACTGGGGAAACACCATAGTAATAAAACATTCAGATTATCTGTACTCCAAGCTAAGCCATCTGAAGCCCAAATCGATAGAGGTTAAAGTGGGTCAAAAGGTGAAACGTAATGATTTGCTGGGTAAGTGCGGTAATTCGGGCAATTCACCCTACCCACACCTTCATTTTCAGCTCCAAGAAACACCCCATATTGGCTCTCGAACCATTGATTACCCAATTAGTAACTATATCCTTAGGGATGGAACCACTCTTGAGTTAAGAACAACCGCAATCCCCCAAAAAGGTGATGTGCTATCAAGCATACAGATTCACCCCTCTCTGCGTAAAGCGTTTTATTTTATACCCGGCGAGAAGTTACGGTTTGAGGTTGCTGGGATCCAAGATAAAACTGTTGAATGGGAAGTAAAACTGGACTACTTCCTCAACAAATACATTGAGTGCAAAGAATCGCAATCGAGAGCCTACTTTAAGGTAGATAAATCAATGCTATATTTTACGCATTTTGAGGGCAGCAGAAAATCAATGCTTTACTATTTTTATCTTGCCGCTTATAAAGTATGCTTTGGATACTATAAAGAGCTTTGCATAAAGGATACTTTTCCAGTTAACCTTGTTTTCCCCTACTCAAAGCTGTTGCTACAAGATTTTATTGCACCCTTCAAACTTTACAAAAGCGGAGAGTATAGCTTAACGTACGATGGAGATACGGATCTGTTTGCTGACACCCAAATAATTCTTAACGCTAGCATCCATACCTCAACGCTTAGCTACACGAATAAAAGAATTGAAGCCACTATCCATGTGAATAATAATGGGATAAAATCTTTTGAGATCATTACTGATAACATGAAGCAAAAGATTGAACGTATTGACAATATGAATATAATTTACCAATGAAACCCTCACGCCAAGCAGCTAACCCAAAAGGCGATGAACCGAGCAGCCTAAGGCTGAGATTTCAGCGAAGCCAATATAATATGAGGATTCCACAAGCGAAACAAAGGCTTCTTTACCATTGCAGCACACATTACTATTAATCAAACATATAACTTTTTATTCTTGTGAAAAAGGTTCTTAACATACTCGTTTTGCTAGGTCTTATTTTTACTAGCGGCAATGCGCAGGAAACCCTTAGCCTACCATCAGTAGATTCTCAAACCTATTTGCTTTGGTTACAAAAGGATTGGAAATCGCTTATCAAGGAAGGAAAGCACTCTTTAGAAAATAACATCGATTTTTATTACCTGCGGGTAAGAATGGGTATAGCATACTATGAGCAAAAAAATTACCACATGGCAATTCATCATTTTGAAAAGGCTTACAAGGTTAATGCGCAGGAAGCATACCTAAAGGAGTACCTTTACTTTTCATATCTTTTTGCTGGGCGCAATGCTGATGCTGCCATACTTGCTTCAACCTTTCCTCTTTCGCTTCGAGAAAAAGTTGGAGCGGCTAAGGATAACTTCATAGACCAGCTATCGCTATTTCACAATTCGAGTTTTTTAACAAATACCTCTGCTATCGAAAGCTATCCTGCTGAATTCTCGCCAGCAAATGATGGTTTTCAGGAGATAACCCGAAGATATAGCCTCTTTTCTATAGGACTACTTCACAAGCCAAATCCTTCTTTTTCAATAAGCCATGCTTACACAAATATTCAAAAAACATCATTCGGGTTTACGCTGGACTATGGCTCTAAAGAAATTATTGAAAATCAAAAAACAACTGTTCACCAATACTATATTGCAGGTAGCTCAAGGTTAGCAAAAGGGCTAAATGTTGGCTATGGTGGGCATATTGTAAATATCCGTTACCCTGTTGATGTTTCGTTTTTCAGGCAGGGGCAAATATACACAGCTACCCAAATAGTTTCCAATACCGATGCCGTAGGCTTTATATCTGCATGCAAAAGCCTAAACTACTTAACCCTTGGTTCGTCCCTCTCTTTGGCGGGTTTAAACTCAGCCATTCAAGTGCAGGGCAACATTATTTTATCATTATACCCATTAGGCAATCTCAATTTATATAGCACTTCAACATTTTCCTATAAATGGGAGTCATACTCAAATCAAACTATTGACAATGCGGTTGTTTTTGATCAACTCTTGGGATTTAAGATTAATCGTTTACTATGGGCTGAGGGTTTTTTAACATTTGGCTCGATGAAAAATTTTGTTACAAACAATGGAGCCACAATATACAATGGGATAGAGTTTATTACCGGACGATACGGAGGAAGATTGATTATTCTTCTTAAGCCAAATATAAGCTTTATCACTACCTATACAAATCTAAGTAAGCTAAGCACATACACTGAAACAAACAATCCAAATTCTACATACAACCCAATTGAATACTCAAACCACTCAATAACAGGAGGAATAATATGGAACTTTTAAAAAAAACAACTTGGATTCAAGGTGCAATCCTAGTTATGCTCTTTTCATTCAGTGTTTTCGGTCAGGATGAAATAGTTATGGCTTTTAAAGAGAGTTATGCACTTGAGCAGAAAGGCGATTTTAATTTGGCCGCTGAAAAACTACTGAGAGTCTATCAGGCTGACTCGTACGAATTGAGCCTCCGTATTGGTTGGCTATACTACCTTGCTGGAAATTTGAAAGAATCGGAGAACTATTATGGTAAGGCCATTTCGTTAAGGCCATACGCCCTTGAGCCGAAGTTAGGTATGGCTTACCCGTTATCCGCACAGGCAAAATGGAACGAACTTATTGTTCTTTACAATAAAATTCTGGAGATTGATCCACAGAATACCCTTGTGAACTATAGGATGGGGCTTATTTACTACAATAGGCAAGAGTATGAGAAGGCCGATGGCTATTTGGAACGCGTTATTAACCTTTACCCATTCGATTACGATACAATAATCTTGTTAGCTTGGAATAAGGTGGCCCTTCAAAAATACAGAGAGGCGAAAGTGCTATTTAATAAAGCGCTAATGCATAGCCCCGATGATGCATCGGCAACAGAAGGGCTAAAACTTATTAAATAAGAGTAAGCTCCATTACGCTCGCTATGCTATTCTCACCCCAACCACCAGCATATCGTCAACTTGCTTCCTGTTGCCCTTGTACTCCTCTATGGTTGTTTGTAGGGTAGCCTCTTGTTGCTCACAATCCTTACCATGAAGGCTAAGTAGCAGCTCGCGGAAATTCTGCAACAAGAACTTGATGTTTTTGGGGCCACCAAACTGGTCGGCATACCCATCGGAGTATAGGTATAGCATATCGCCCTTTTGTAGCCTTAACGATTTGTTGCAGAAAGGCTTGTTGCCGAGCACGTGGTGTCCAATGGGCATCTTGTCACCAAGTATTTCAATTAGGGTAGCCTTGTCGTTATGAGCCAATCTGTAGGTGGTTAAATGCTCGTCAGGTTCAATAGCCCCCTCCCTAACTACCATGGTCGATAGGTATGCACCGGCAAACACCATCTCAAGGCTTTTGGGGTCAATTATGGCAATGGCCATATCCATCCCGTCGGCCTGATCGATTTTCCCCTTCTCCTGGTTAAGCGACAGCAGCACCATATCGCGCATTTTCGATAGTATACTGGCTGGTTCAATCTCGGTTTCGCGGCTTACAATATCCCTCAGCAAGGTAATGCCAAGCATACTCATGAAAGCACCAGGAACTCCATGCCCGGTACAGTCGGCAGCAGCAATCAAAATTTTGCCATTACCAAGCTGCGAGGTCCAGAAAAAATCGCCGCTTACAATATTTTTAGGCTTATAAAGCACGAATGATTCCCAGTGCAGCTGCTGCATGGTGTTTTGGCTGGGTAGCACAGCATTCTGTATACGGCTTGCGTAGGTTATGCTGTCGGTAATAAGGCGCTGCTGTTCGGCAATTTGGTCGCGCTGGCGGGTAACAAAATCGCGTTGCTGCTCAATCTCCTCCTTTTGGCTTTCAATCTCCTCCTTCTGATTGCTAATCTCTATGTTCTGTTCAACCAGCAGTTGGTTAATCCGGTTCTTCTCGCGGTAGGCATAAAATATGAAGGCCGATAAAGCTCCCGCAAGTAAAAAGGCTACTACGAAAAATATTAGAACAACTCGTTGCCTATCGAGCCTAGCCTCCTGCAAGGCTTCGCGTTGTCGGGTAAGTAGCTCCTGCTCCTTCTCTCGCTTTTCAAACTCGTACTGCATCTCCAGCTTGGCAATATCGCTCGAGTTAAGGCTGTCCTTGTAGTTTGTATGATTTTTAAAGGTTTCCAAGGCTTTGCCCAAATTCCCAAGCTGAGTATAGATGCTCGAAAGGCAAAGGTACGCCTCGCTGATATCGGGGATAATTCTGTGCTTTTTAGCAAAGTCGAGGCTTTGGGTAAAATACTTGTGGGCTAGCTGGAGATTGTTGTTACGCATTTCAATTTTACCCAAATGGCGGTATAGTGAGGCTAGGTCGAGGCTGTCGCCCACGCTAGCTTTAAGCGCAATGGCCTCGTTCAAATGCTTGCGTGCTCTTTGGTCATCGCCCATATCGAGAAAGATAACCCCAAGGCTAATATGGTTCGCTGCCTGGCCAAAAATGTTCTCGGATTTCTCGTTAATGTCGAGCACCATCTGCGTGTACTCAAGTGCTTTGGGGTAGTTGCCCAGCTTATGGTAAATACTACCTATTTCGCTAAGGCTAAGGGTTACCCCCACGCTGTTGCCAGTTGTCTGCTCAATGTTGCGGTAGTACTCCAAGGCTGATTCGGCGTATTGCATTGCCCTGTCCAACAGGTCAAGCCGTTTAAAAAGTCGTGCAATACCCAGCGATGTCCATGCTAAGCCCTCTTGCTCGCCAACCTCCTCGTGTATATCCATAGCTTTGAGGAAGTGCTCTATTGAATGCTGATACTGCCCAATAACTGCGTACACATTGGCAAGGTTTACCAGGGTTCGGGCAATCTCAGCCTTACTGTTTATTTCTTGGTTGATTTCAAGCGCTTGGAGGTAATAGTCGAGAGCCGTTAGGTAATTTGTCTGGAGCTGATTAACATTGCCCAGACGGTTAAGCGCAAGCGCTTTGCCTGCCTTATCGTTACGCTCATGGGCAATTTGAAGCGAAACGCTAAAGTGCTTGTTGGCCTGTTCAAACCTATTTTGAGTGTAGTATATGTAGCCAATCTGGTGGTATATAGCTTGAAGTTGGGCTGCATTTTTCGACTCCTGGGCGTAATCAATAGCTTGGTTAGCCAGTATTAATGCTGAGTCAGGATCCGACTGGGTATATAAAATCGATTTGTTTAAAAGGCTATCGGTTGTACTGGTGAGGTTTTGTTGCAAGGAGGCCTGTCCGCTAGCATGTGATACAAAAAAAATCAGCAAAAAGTTGAGAAGTATTGTCTTAATGCAACTAGCCATAAGGGTTGTGCGGGTTTTTGTGAATACCATTTGGATGCTAAATTAAACTTTTTTACCATTTGAAATTACATAACCCTCGAATAATATGGCGGAAAATGCTTTTTTAAAAGTAGATACTAAAAAAACATTTTGTACTTTTAACCGTGAATAAATCTGCTTGACAGATATTTCGCTGGTTTATAGCAGTTTCATTTTTGAAAAATTTAATAGAGTTACGGTATGGCTATCCGGTTTAAGATGAATATCAGAGCAAAGCTATTGGCATACGTTCTTGCAACATCTATTTTGGTGCTGGGTTTTATAGTTGCCTTTATTCAGTATAGAACCTACAAAATTGCTCTAAACGATGCACAGGCCTTTGCCTTAAGCTCTGCCGAGAATGCAGCAAACTTGGTTAAGTCGGAGCTGGAGTTTGACCTGGGGTTTACCCGTTCGTTGGCTCACTCCTTTTATGGCTACCATAGGTTCGATAGCATAACCCGCGATAGCATCTATTTTGATATCATCAGAAATCAGATTGAGCAAAACCCCCGCTACGCCACCATTTGGTATAACCTTGAGTATTGGGCAATTGACCCAAACTACGACAAGAACTATGGCCGCCGATCCGTATCAACCTTTATGAAGAATGGGTATAGTCAGATTCAGATTGATCAGCGTAATATGACTGGCGACATAGTGGGTAGCGATTACCACAAGGCCAAGGTGAATAACATAGAGCTACTTTCGAACCCCTACTTCTACAAGATCGATGGGGTAAACGAGGTGCTTATGACCAGCGTAAGTGCGCCCATTAGGCATAATGGAAATTTTGTGGGGCTTGCCGGAGTCGACGTTACCCTCGATAAGTTTCAAGAAACAATCAGAGAGATTAGGCCATACAATAGCTCTCAGGCCTTCCTGTTATCAAATAACAGTACGGTTGTTGCCCATAGCAACGAGCTGAACCTGGGTAAAACGTTTCAGGAGGTGTACCCCGAAATAGCCATGGAGCACCGAATACCCAGCAAGGTGCTGATGGGTGTTTCCTATAGCTTTACCTGGGAATTTGATGGCGATCAGCATTTAGTTACCATCGCACCTGTTAACGTGGGAAGTTTTAATACCCCTTGGGCTGTGGGGGTTATAATCCCAATGAGCGAGGTTATGGTGGAGGCGCATAAATCAACTACGTACGGGCTACTGGTGGCTGCTTTGGGGTTATTCATTCTGGTTTTAGTGCTTTACTACGTTTCAAAAACAATTACAAGACCAATTATTCAAACTACTTCTGTGCTAAACGATATGGCTTTGGGCGATATCGATAGGAGCAAAGCGCTTAACATCAGCACTGGCGATGAGCTTGAGGATATGGCCAATTCGGTGAATAAACTGATTGAAGGCCTAAACCTAGCCGAAAGCTTTGCCCGCGAAATTGGTAAGGGAAACCTGGAGGCTGAATTTAAAATCCTTAGCGAAAAAGATCTGTTGGGCGTTTCGCTTATTGAAATGCAAAACAGCCTAAGGCAAGCTAAGCAAATCGAAGAACAACGTAAGCAGGAGGAGCAAAAGCAGAGCTGGGCAACTCAGGGAATGGCTATGTTTGGCGACATCTTACGGCAGAATAACGATAACCTATACGAGCTGTCATTTAATACCATTCGTAACCTGGTTGACTATACCGGGTCCAATCAGGGTGGAGTGTTTATTCTAAACGATAACGATACCGAGAATCCTTTCCTTGAGATGACCGCCTGCTACGCCTTTGATAGGCGAAAGTATATGGAAAAATCAGTGGAGATTGGCGAAGGGCTTGTGGGCCGATGCTTCCGCGAGGGCAAAACCATTTTTATGACCGATGTGCCCGAGAACTACATCACCATTAGCAGTGGGCTAGGCCAGGAGCGGCCTCGTTGTCTTATTCTTGTGCCGCTTAGGTATAACGACAACGTGCTGGGTGTTATTGAGATGGCTACCTTTAAGGTATACGATAAGTACCAGGTTGAGTTTGTCGAAAAGCTGGCCGAGAGCATTGCCGCAACCATTGCAAGCGTTAGAATAAATATACGAACTACTGAGCTGCTCGCAAAATCGCAGCAACAAGCCGAGGAGATGCAGGCTCAGGAGGAGGAGATGCGCCAGAATATGGAGGAGTTGCAAGCTACTCAGGAAGAGATGGAGCGTAAGCGAGCCGAGCAAGAAAAACTTCAGGAAGATTTTCAGAAGGAGATCACGCTGCTAAACGCCCTTATGAATAATATCCCCGACTACATCTACTTTAAGGACGAGAGTAGTCACTTTCTGCGAATCAGCAAATCAATGGTTAAACTATTCAATGCCAAAGCACCTGAGGAATTGATTGGTAAATCCGATTTCGATTTTCACACCAAGGATAATGCCGAGCACTTCTTTATGGAGGAGCAGGAAATTATGCGTACAAAGCAACCCATTGTCGATAGAATTGCATATGAGAAGTACGACGATGGCCGCGAGCAATGGATGTCGGCAACCAAAATGCCACTATTCAATACCCATGGCGAGGTGGTGGGAACCTGGGGTATTAGCAGGGTGATTACCGAACAAAAAATGGCAGAGCAAAGGGTTCGGGAACTTGAGGCAGCGGTAGAAAAGCTTGAGGAGCAAACCAGTGGGCACGAGGGCGAGTACCAAGCCATTGTAAAGGCTCTCGATAGCACCACCTTTGTTACGGAGTATGCTACCGATGGTACCATCATCAGGATAAACGAGCCCCTACAAACCATTATGGGTAAAACAGCCGATGAGGTGGCTGGTAAGCACCACGCCGATTTCTTCCGCACCAAGGCCGATGATGATGCATCGTACCAGGAGTTTTGGGACGATTTGCGTAGAGGAATTGTTCGTCAGCATGTATTCAAGGGCTCAATTGGTGGTTCCAGGCTTGTGCTTAACGAGACATACTCGCCCGTTAAGAACGACGAGGGTAAGGTTGAAAAGATTATTGCCATTGCGGTAAAGGGGTAGCGGTCGGTAATCGGTAATCAGTAATCAGTTGTCGGTAATCAGTTGCCGTGCTTCGTAAGACAGCCGTTTTTTGGCTGGATGAAGAAGTAGGTTGTTGTTCTTCTAATCCGAAACACAACAGCCGCAATCTTTAGTCAGCCAGTTATATAAGTACTCTAAGGTTGCTGAGCTTGTCGAAGGTTGCTGAGCTTGTCGAAGGTTGCTGAGCTTGTCGAAGCATCCGAACTCGCTACCTAAACTCGGCCTTTACCTGTAATCATCCAATCAATAAA
>JAVERU010000059.1:0-18532 GCA_034006965.1 Tenuifilaceae bacterium | reverse complement strand
ACTGAAATAATCCGAAGCAAGGGGAATTCAATTCCGATTATAGCCCTTACAGCCTACGCCATGGCGGGCGATAAGGAGAAGTGTCTCAGTGCGGGTTGTTCCGATTACGTTGTAAAGCCCATTGTGCGCGACGAGCTGTTCTCCACCATCGATATGTATTTAAGGTGACCCTGTTATCAGGTTCCATTGCTATGCGTAAGTAAATTTTGCTGAACAATTTTGTTGAACGAGAGTTTTAATTTCAAAAACTTCTTACCATTTTACTCGTTATTAATTGCTCAGCAAATCAAAAACAATTAGCAATGCTATGGATTTTGTAAATGTTCCCAAAGGGATGAACTAAGACGATGAGCAGCAGAACTCCCAAGTAGTAAACATTCATTAAACCCACAAGAGTTCACCAAAAACCTTGAAGATTTAATCGAGAACCTTCAGGTGTACCAAATTGAACTCGAAATGCAGAATCAGGAGCTGGATCGCACGCAGGAGCAACTTTCGCATGCTAAAGCAAAATTCGAAACGCTATTTAATCAGGCTCCTGCTGGTTACTGTACCCTTACCCTTGATGGGGATATGGTTGATGTTAACACAACATTTGCTGGGTTTGTGAATTTTGACCAAGCCAAGCTCCGCGGTGATAACATTAAAAGGTTTGTGCATCCCAACGATCAGGATTTGTTGCACATGCATTTCCAGAAAGTCTGTCGTAATGAGGATGCCGAGAGTGTTACGCTGCGTTTTGGTAGCGATGAATCATATATTCACGTTGCTCTCCATTCTGTTATTCCTGATGATGAGGATGGGGACACCCTGCTCTGCTCTTTAAGCAATATTTCCAGAGAGGTTGTTTACCAAAAGGAGCTATTGGCCAGCGATGCACGATTTCGCTCCTTGATCTCATCAATGGATGATGTGGTTTTTACTATGGATAGCCAACATAGGCATACCGGTGTGTATGGTCGATGGGTGCAGCAAAACAGTCAGACCCCGACGATTTTCTGGGTAAAACCGCCGCCAAGATTTTTGGTGACGAGGCCGCTAAGCTGCACAACCAAAATACCTCAGAGGTGTTCAAGGGTAAAAATGTGGTTTACGAATGGTCTGTATCAACCCCCGATGGGGAGCAGTATTTTCAAACCTCATTATCACCAATCTTTGGTGAAAATAGTATTGTAGAAGAAGCTGTTGGGCTGGGGAGGAACATAACCAACCTCAAGCGTACAATGCGATCGCTCTAGGAGAGCGAACAGAAGTACCTATACCTTGTGGAGAATGTGAATGATATTATTTACAGCCTCAGCCCCGATGGGTATTTCAATTACGTCCCTCCAAATTGGTTAAATATCCTTGGGCATAGCATCAATGAGGTAGCAGGTCGACACTTCTCCGAATTTGTTCACCCCGATAACCTTGAGGTTAGTAAATCATTCCTCGAAAAGGTAATTGCAACGGGCAAGCGGCAGAGAGGTGTTGAGTATAGGGTTAAGCATAAAGATGGAGGTTGGCGCTGGCACCATTCCAGCGGATCGGTAAATTTGGTGGTAAACGGTAGCATAGAGCTTATTGGCATTGCATACGATGTAACAGATGCGAAAGTGACGCAGGAGCAGCTCCGCGAGCGGATTAAGGAGATTGACTGTTTGTATAAGGTTACAACCCTGGGGAACGACGCCACCATTTCCCTAAATGATTTCCTGCACAAGTGCATAAGCTTAATTCCCTAAGGTTTTTTGAGTCCGCAACAGGTAGCGGTAAAAATGGGTTTAAACAGCAAAACCTATGCATCACCTACATTTACGGGAGATCTTAACGTTATGTCAGTCTCACTTAAAACTGTACTTGGCCAGGGTGGAGAAATTCAGGTAGAGCTGTTGGACAATAATCTGCAATTCTTAGATGAAGAGCAAACCCTATTAAATCTTTTGTCCGAAACCATTAGTCAAGTAGCTATGCGGTATAGGGCTATAGTTGAGCTAAACGAAACAAATGAGAATCTAAAGGTTATTAATGCCGAAAAGGATAAGATTTTAACCATTATCGCCCATGACTTGTGTAGTCCTTTATCAACAATTATAGGGTTAAGCGAGCATATGAGGGTCGCATTTTTTGAAATGGACAGTGAGAAGCAGCAGGTGTTTTTTGATGGCATTCACAAAACGGCAGTAAAACTCTCGCAGCTGCATGAAAATCTATTGGTTTGGGCAAGGCTCAAGCGAGGTAATATTGAGTTTAAACCCGAGATTAACAATCTTTTCCAAATAGCCGAATCGGCAACCGTGCTATTTGACGATCTTTTAAAGAAGAAGCAGGTAACCCTAAGCTGTGATATTAGCAAGGACCTGCAAGTGCTGGCAGATGCTAGGATGGTAGAAACAGTTTTCCGAAATATTATTTCAAACGCCATAAAGTTTTCATATCGAGGGGGGTGTGATTATGTCGGCAAAGCCATACCGTGATGGTAAGGTTTTAGTATCGGTTACCGATAATGGTGTGGGAATGGACGACTATATTCTAAGTCACCTGTTCCAGTTCGATAATGAGGCTGGTCGTGCGGGAGCCGAAGATGAGCCCAGCACAGGTTTTGGTTTGCCCCTTTGTAAGGAGCTGGTTGAAAAAAATAATGGTGAAATTTGAGCAGAGAGCCACGCGGGAAATGGTAGTACAATGTTTTTTACCCTGCCCATTGCATAGGTTATTAGTTTTATTGCATTAAGGCTCGTACATTATCTGCGCAAGCCTTAACAGCATTATCCAATTGATATTGCTTAAATAAATTAGCGGTATGCCTTGTAGTATTTAAAGGACACCACAAATATCTGTATTGAAATACTCCTCACGAATAAAATCCTAAGTAGCCAGTTACATTGTTGTAGATAAGTATTAACATGTCCAAAGCTATAAGTATTCAACTATTTAGCTATATTTGGAAAGTATCAAAACAAACAATAAGCTCCATATGGCTAAACCAGGTTCAAATTCTATTGTCGAAGACAACACAAGAAGTAACGAGCAGGTGGTAATTGCTATACGTGCTTCGGCAGGCGGGCTCGAGGCACTTCAAGATTTTTTTAGCGCAATGCCACCCGATACCAACTTGACCTTTGTGGTTATCCAGCACCAATCGCCCGATTACAAAAGCCTTATGGATGAGCTGCTGGCGCGCCATACCACCATCCCTATTCAGGTTGCTGGCGATGGAATGCCCATTAGGCCCAACAACATATACCTTACCCCTCCTCGCAAAAACATCTCGATTTTTCATGAAAAGCTTTATTTAGATGATCAGGGGGGCTACGAAGGGGCTAAACCTACCCATCGACATTTTTTTCGATCGCTGGCTACCGATAAGGGGAAGCCGTCAAGGCTATCCTTGTCCCGTAGGAGCAATATATTGGCAGCATAATAATTAACAACAAGCACCTGTCGCCTCGGGGGCAATAAACAACAAGCATAGCTAACTCCGAAACCATACGATTATGGAGAACCAAAACCAACGCAAAGAAGAACTTCGCCTGAAGGTTGAAGCCGTGTTAAAGAGAGGAAAGTCGGATCAAGAAGATTTGAGTGGCACAGCGCTCGATGAGATTCTCCAAGAGGTTAGCATCTACCATCAAGAGTTGGAATATCAAAACGATGAGTTGCAAAGGCTACATCATGAGCTGGAAAAGGTTAAAAATCAGAATGTGGAGTTATTCCAAAATGCACCAATAGGTTATGTGGTGGTGAACCTTGATAACCAGATCACTATGGTCAACATTTCGTTTGCCGATATGGTGGGGTTAGCTCAGAATGAAGTTTTTGGTACAGCCATAACCAATTACATCCATCCCGATTTCCAAGATCAGTTTTACCTCCTGGTAAAAAGGGTTAGTAAGGACAAGTCCAAAAGCAGTGCTCTGCTTAGGTTGAACAGCGAAACGAAGACCTTTGTTAAGCTTGAGTGTAATATACATAAAGAGAACGGGAACGCCTTCTACCGAATGGGTTTCCTCGATGTTACCCGCGAGGTGGTTAACGAGCAGCAGCTAATCGATAGCCGAGAGCGCTACCGTGCCGTGGCCGATTACGCCTACCACTGGGAGTACTGGCAAGATCCCGGTGGGCGACTGCTTTACATGTCGCCCTCGTGCGAGCGCATTACCGGTTATACTAAGTATGAGTTTTTCGAGAACCCAGATCTACTTGAACAAATTATTCACCCCGACGATAAGCATCTTTTTGACGAGCATAAATCCGTTGCAATTATCCCCGGCGAAACTAGGGTTGAGCATACTACCGAGTACCGGATTACCCGAAAGGATGGGAAGGTTAGGTGGATTGGTCATGCCTGCCAGAGTATATTTAAGGAGGACGGAACGCATATTGGTCAGAGAGCCACAAATAGGGATATAACCGAGCGCAAGCGCACAAGGGAAGAGCTTAAGCAGAACGTTACGCTACTTAGCCAAACCCAAAGAATTGCCCATATCGGGAGCTGGGAACTAGATGTAGAGAATAATAAGCTTTTTTGGTCCGATGAGATCTACCGTATTTTTGGCTCTGATTCCCAACAGTTTGATGGGTCATACAAGCTTTTTCTTGAAATCGTGCACCCCGATGACCGAGAAGCGGTAAATGCTGCATACGTTAATTCCCTGCGGAATGATGAAAATGCTTTCGAAATAGAGCATAGAATTGTTAGACGGGATAACAACGAGGTGAGGTGTGTATATGAAAAATGTTACCACGAGAGGGACAATAACGGAAGGGTTATCCGCTCGGTGGGCATAGTGCAGGATATCACGGAGCGAAAGCAGCGAGAACAAAAATTGGTTGTAAGCGATAGGATTTTTAACCATACCATCGACATGCTATGCATTGCCGGGTTCGATGGGTATTTTAATACCCTAAATCCGGCATGGTCAAAAACCCTGGGTTGGAGTACCGAGGAGCTATTGGCCAAACCCTGGATTGATTTTGTTCACAAGGACGACAGGGAAGCCACAAGGTACATGAGAGCCGTGCTTGTTGATGGCGAGGAGATTTTCCAGTTCGAGAACCGTTTTGTATGCAAGGATGGTAGCTATAAGTGGCTATCGTGGAACTCCTATCCTTATCCTAAGGAGAACGTTATGTTTGGCGTTGTGCGCGATGTTACCTATAAAAAGCAGGCGGAGGAAAGGCTTCGTAACAGCGAGTTACAGCTAAATGAGCAAAACGAGGAGCTAACCTCACTTAACGAGGAGCTATACCAATCAAATGAGGAACTCCGCAATGTAATGGATGAGCTCCACGACAGTAACCAGCGCACCAGCGCGCTTTTGGCAGCCAACCCCGATACTATGTTTGTGTATAGCCGCAATGGGGTTTTCCTCGACTTCCACAACCCAAACCCCGATGTATTACTCCTTAAGCCTAAAGATTTTTTGAATAGAAAGGCCAGTGAGGTTTTACCCGACTTTCTGGCAGAGCTAAACCAGCGAGCCATTGATGCGCTTTTTGAAACAGGAAAGCCACAAACCTATTACTTCTCGCTTGAAATTAACAAGAAAACCTCCCATTTCGATGCCCGAATGGTAAGGTACGGAGAGCATAAAGCATTATCTATAGTTAGGGACATTACCCAGCAAAAGCTAGCCGAAGAAAAACTAGCCCACTCCCATTACCTAATGCGTTACATCATTGAGCATAGCAGAAGCGCCATAGCGGTGCATGATAGGGAGATGAACTATATCTATGTGAGCCAACGGTATCTCGACGAGTATAAAGTTTCTGGTAAAGACATTATAGGAAAGAATCACTACGAAATATTCCCCGATTTACCCGAGAAGTGGAAAGAGGTTCATGCTAAAGCCCTTAAAGGGATTGTATCTAATGCCGAAGATGATTCCTACCATAAGGACGATGGCACAACGGAATGGACTCGCTGGGAGTGCCGCCCGTGGTACGATATGGATGGCTCAATTGGAGGTGTAATTGTGTATACCGAGGTGATTACTGAACGAAAACAAACCGAACTCGCCCTGCGCGAGAGCGAGGAGCGTTTCCGCGGCCTTTACGAGAACACCACCGTGGGTATATACCGAACAACGCCCGATGGGCAAATTTTGTTGGCAAATCCTACGCTTATAAAAATGCTTGAGTACTCCAGCTTCGAGGAGTTAGCAATGTGTAATCTTAATAATCAGGATCATGAAACGGGTTACCAAAGAACCGAGTTTATGCGGCAGGTTGAGGAGAGTGGTGAGGTAAAAGGTTTGCAATCGGCCTGGAGAACTAAAAGCGGTAAGGTTATTAATATCTCCGAGAGTGCTAGAACCGTTTACGACAATAAGGGAAAAGTGCTTTACTACGAGGGGATTGTGGAGGATGTAACCGAACGCACAAAAGCTGTGGATGCGCTTAGGGCAAGCCAGGAGCGTACCTCAAGCATATTGCGTGTGGCCCCCATAGGCATTGGCGTGGTGGTTAATCGAGTGCTAAATGAGGTGAATGAGACAATCTGCGATATGATTGGATATGCCAAGGAGGAGCTCATTGGAAAGAGCGCACAACTTCTATATCCCACCAAGGAGGAGTTTGAGTACGTTGGAAAGGAAATGTACAGGCAGATTGCCGAGAAGGGAACCGGCTCGGTTGAGACCCTTTGGCAGAAAAAGGATGGTTCAATTATCAATGTTTTACTATCATCAACCCCAATTGTTCAGGGCGATTTATCGCAAGGCGAAACCTTTACCGCGCTTGATATTACCCAGCGCAAGCAGAACGAAAAGCTTTTGGAGGGGCGTTTAAGGCTCTTGGAATTTGCCGACACGCATTCCCTTGCCGAGTTGCTCAAGGAGGCCCTTGCCGTGGCCGAAGACCTAACGGGCAGCCAGATTGGCTTTTACCATTTTATTGATGAGGAGAACGGCGAGATAAAGCTAAACCAGTGGTCGCAACGAACCGAAGAACAGTTTTGCAAGGTTAAGGGTACAGTAAATATGCATTATCCTATTGATATGGCAGGTGTTTGGGTCGAGTGCATTACAAAGCGTAAACCTATAATCCACAACGATTACCAAGCATTACCCAACAAAAAGGGTTTACCCCATGGGCATACCCCACTTACCCGCGAGCTAGTAGTTCCCGTTATACGCAATAGGCGTATTGTGGCAGTTCTGGGTATAGGCAATAAGGCTACTGATTATTCGAAAAATGATATCGATATTATTACTCAGCTGGCCGATATGGCCTGGGATATTGCCGAACGGAAAATGGCCGAGGAGGCTCTTAGAGCCAGCGAGGCGCAGTACCGATTGCTTTTCGAAAATATGACCCAAGGGTTTGCCCTGAGCGAGGTGATTTTAGATAACGATGGTGCTCCCGAAAATTACAGAATTGTAAGGGTTAATCCGGCATACGAGCGGTTAACAGGGTTCAAAGCAAAAAACATTGTTGGTAAAACCATTAAGGAAGTATTGCCCAACATAGAACCTTACTGGATTGAGACCTTTGGACAAGTTGCCCTAACAGGCAAACCTACACGGTACGACAACTATACTAGTGGGCTCGACAAATATTTTGATACGTGGGTTTTTAGTCCCCAAAAAGGTCAGTTTGCCGTATTATCGTCCGATATTACACAGCGTAAGAAAGCTGAGGAGCAGGTGCTTAAGCTCACAAAAGGTATTGAGCAAAGCCCAGCCATTGTGTTAATTACCGATATTGATGGGAATATTGAGTTTGTTAACCCCAGGTTTACCCAGGTAACGGGCTATTCATTTTATGAGGTAGTGGGGCAGAATCCTCGAGTGCTTAACTCGGGCCATCATAGCAGCGCATTTTATCAAAATCTATGGGACACAATTTTAAGTGGAAATGATTGGAAGGGTGAAATGCTCAATAGAAAGAAGAATGGCGAAACATACTGGGAATCAGCTCTAATTTCCCCAGTCAAAAATGAGGTAGGCGAAATAAAACATTTCATTGCCATTAAGGAGGATATCACAGAGCGCAAAAAGGCTGAAGAGGCTCTTATTCAGAGTGAGGTTAGCTTAAAGGAGAAGAACGAGGAGTACCTGGCCCTAAACGAGGAGCTAACCGAGAGCAACGAGCAAATTATTAAAATAAACCAGGATTTGCTACAGGCGCGCCTAAAGGCCGAGGAGAGCGATAGGTTAAAGTCGGCATTCCTTGCCAATATGAGCCATGAAATTCGTACCCCAATGAATGCCATTATAGGCTTTTCCGAGATGTTACTTACCCCTAGCTTACCCACTGAGCGAAAAGATTTTTTCGCCCAGATACTCAATACCGCCTGTCATCAGCTCCTTAACGTAGTTGAAGATGTGATAGATATCTCGAAGATTGAGACTGGTCAGATGGAGATACATAGGAGTGAAATGAGCATCAATAAGGCTATTTATCGAATTAGGGATATCTTTGAGCCTCAGGCTCAAGCTAATGGTGTCGAAATTAACGCCTTGTGTTTTTTCCCCGATAATCGCGACGACGTACTTACGGACGCAGGCAAGCTCAATCAGGTGCTTACCAACTTGCTTAATAACGCCCTAAAGTTTACCGAGAGCGGCACAGTTGATATTGGCTATACGCTTGCTGATAGTATGCTAAAGTTTTATGTGAAAGACACTGGGGTTGGCATCGATCCCAGCAATCACGAGCTTATCTTTGAACGCTTCCGTCAGGTTGAGATGGGCTCAACACGAAACTATGGTGGAACTGGTTTAGGCTTGCCAATATCTAAAGCGTTTATCGAGATGCTGGGAGGTGCAATCTGGGTTGAGTCCGAGCTTGGAAAGGGGGCAAAATTCTACTTTACCATCCCTTACGAACCCGTTTTTAAACCCCAGGTATCCGATGGGAAGAAGGTTGAACTCGATTCGTTTTGCTTTGCCGATAAAATCATTCTAGTTGCCGAGGACGAGGAGGCAAACTACCTATATATCAGCGAGCTGATTGAGGAGACAAGGGCAACCCTAATTAGGGCCTCCGATGGCCAAGCGGCGGTTGATATTGTGCAGAGCAACCCCGATATCGATTTAGTCCTCATGGACATAAAGATGCCTGTAATGACAGGCGTTGAGGCAGCAAGGATAATTAGGGGTATGGACATAAAGGTTCCAATTATTGCCCTTACAGCTTACGCCATGACGGGTGATCGGGAAAATTGCCTTGCTGCTGGATGCAATGCATACATTTCAAAACCCGTTAGGCGAATTGAGCTGCTGAAAGCTATTGCAGAGCATCTTGCTAATCGTTGATTTTGTCTAGAAAAGGTCTAAATTCATACAACCCATTTCACTTTCTCACATTAAGTTTTAACTTTGGTAATTGTCGGTTTATGCACAAAGAATTGGAGAATACTAAATGTCCCTAGCTAATAGTAACAGTTCGCCCGTACAGCTAATTGGCACCCTAATCAGGGGGGTGGGTGAGCCCATGCTTGTAGTCGACTCCAAGGGGGCTGTGATAGATTACAACAACCAAGCTAAAAAGCTTGTTGGAGATGATGGTAACACTCCTGTTGAAATCGGGTTGGGTAAGATGGGGATTACTAAGGACTGGTTCCTACAAAAGGTGTTTTCTTTACCTACCTCTGATTTTCCCATCAACATTTCCACTGCCACCCCAATCAACTCATGGTCAGAGAGTCAGAATGTGCTATGTAATCGAATTTATGTTGACGACAACATTTACTACACTTTAATTTTAAAAAACTCCTTAGGCATTGAAAACAAGCAGGATAAATTGACTGATGATGAGCTTGTAGATGGTTTTATTCAGAATACATCACTCCCAGTTCTGCTGATTGATAGTAATGACTTTGTCATCAAAAATGCGAATAGTAAAGCGCTGTCTTTTTTCGATTTACCCGCTTGCAAGGTGGTAGGCGTTCCGTTGGCCGATTTTGCTGAGAGTCCGAGTCGGTTTAACAGCTCGCTAAGCTCCTTCGTAAAAAATGGCTATACTGGGCTGGAGCTGTCCTTTAAAACGTCAAAATTACTACGTAGTACCGAAATTCACTACAGCGCTATCGAGCGCAAGGGCCAAAAGGTTTTGCTTTGCATTCTTATCGATATTACCCAGCAAAACCTAGCATTCTCCGAATTGCAGAGGATAAAGAATAGCTTGGCCAGCGAGGTGGCAAGCCAAACCAAGGATTTGGTGAGGATAAACAATGCGCTGCTTGAACAGATTAAGAACAAGCAGCGCATTGAGCAGGAGCTTAGGCAGTCGCAGGAGCTGTTTATGCACCTGTTTAGGCTTAACCCCAATGGCTTGGTGCTTCGCGAGCTCCAGTCGCCAAAAATAATCGAGTTAAACCAGAGCTTTCTCAAAATTTTTGGCCTCAAGGCCAACGAAACCAAAGGGAAAACCCTAGACGATTTTAACCTGATTATAAACAGCAAAGCCTATAATCAGCTTTTAGCTGAGCTGCAAGAAAAGCGGAGACTAACAGATGTTCCGCTTACCATGATGTCCAATTCGGGGCATGTGGTTTTTGTGGAGTGGAGTGGAGAGGTTGTTAAGGTAAATGATCAAGAGTTTATTCTTGAGGTATTTCACGACATTACCCAAACGCAAATCTATCAGCAGAAGCTTGTTGAGAGTGAGGAGCGATATCGAACCATGTTTAACAATGCCCTCGTGGGAATTTCTCGAGCACGAACCACCACAGGCTTAATAAGCAGCTGCAACAGGTATTTTGCCCAGCTTATTGGTTACAAGGCAGAAAGAGATATTGTTGGAAAATCCATTGAGAAGCATTTTACAAATACCAAGCAAAGAGCTACGTTTCTTAGCAAGCTTAGAGCTAATGGATCGGCCATTGGTGAGTTCGAACTTACCACCGTGCAGGGAAAGGGGATTTGGGTTGTCGATTATGCCGTTATCAATATCGAAGAACGATATGTTGACGAGGTAGTGGTTGATATTACCGACCGAAAGATTATGGAAAACCTGCTGGTTAGCAAAGAGAACCGGTTCAGGAGTATGATCGAAAAAGCCTCGGATCTAATTCTTATTATCGATGGTGAGGGGGAAATGTTGTACCTAAGCCCATCGGTTGAGTCGGAGCTGGGGTATGCAATTGAGAACTATTTAGGTCAGAATATATTTAGCTACCTTAACCCAAGCGATGTAGGTAAGGTTAAGGAGATGCTGAACGGGGAAGTGTTAACATCGGCAACAACCCATGAGTTTAGGATTAAGCACAAGCAAGGGCATGAGAAGGTGTACGAATTTAGCGCAACCGATTTGAGAAGCGATCCTGCCATTGGAGGCATTATTCTCAACGCCTACGATATTACCGAAAAGATTAAGGCTCGTGAGGAGATAAACGCAGCGCTGGAGAAGGAGATGGAGCTTAGCCGACAGAAAACCCAGTTTATATCAACCGTATCGCACGAATTCCGTACCCCCTTAACCAACATCTCACTCAACGTGCAGCTTCTGCAAAAATACCTCAAAGATAACCGCTTGGAGAAAGCTCAGCTGGCCATTAACCGGTTGTTGAATGCTGAGCGTAGGCTCACAGCCCTGCTTAACGAGGTGTCGCTGGTTAGCAAGGATCAGAGCGGCAGGTTAAGCTTTACCCCCGAAAAATGGAACATCCGATCGCTAACCGACGACCTGTTGGAACAGATTGATTATCTGTTACAGCCAAATGTAAATGTTAAGATTCTTGAGTCTAACAATAGGCAAGTGCTCATGGATAAGAATCTATTAACCCATATCCTTGGAAATTTTGTAAGCAATGCAATAAAATATTCACCCAAGAAAAATTCCATTGAGGTAGTAATTGGCCTGAACCTTAACGATGAGTACGAAATTCGAGTAATCGATCAGGGGGTTGGAATTCCTAAGGAGGAGCAACAATTCCTTTTCGATCCGTACTTTAGGGCTTCAAACGCCAAGGATATATCGGGAACAGGCCTAGGGCTAAATATTGCAAAGCGATGCGTTGAGCTGCATGGTGGGAAACTAGTTCTAAGCTCAGATGAGGGAACAGGAACCGAGATAGCCGCTATAATTCCGTTACATAGTTAATTATCAATAATGCAGATTATGGGCAGAAAAGTGCTCCTTATTGAGGATGATCATGATTTGAGGGAGACAACCGTGGAGTTGCTAACCGACGAGGGGTTTGTAGCATTGGCAGCCGAGCAGGGTGCCCAAGGAATACAAATGGCATTGCAGCACATCCCCGATGTGATAGTTTGCGATATCAATATGCCCGGACTGTCTGGCTATGAGGTTTACAATATGCTGCATCAGGTAAACACCACATCGGTTATTCCTTTCATCTTCCTGTCGGCCAAATCTACCCGCGACGAGATATTGGCAGGGCTGCATCTGGGGGCCGATGATTACATTACAAAGCCCTTCGAATTCGATGATCTTGTTGCGGTAATCAAAAGGCGTATTGAGCGGCGCAAGCGCATTGCCGATCAGCACGACGAGAATTTTAAGGTGCTTTTTGAGAATATGCACGACCCAGCATTTATCCTTAATCAGTGTAATTTCGAGTATGTAAATCGGCCTTTCATTAAAATGCTGGGATATAATCAGGAACAGATTGAGGGTATGTCCATCACCAATATTCTCAGTGGCGGATCGCTGTCAAAATTCTCGCAAGCGGCCGAGCAATGCAGCGGTGGGTTAAAGAAATCGTTTGGTTTGGCTGTTGATATTCTGCTAAAGGATAAGACAACGGTTAATGTCGATCTTGTTGGAATGCAGGTGCAGTTCAAAGGGTTGCCATGCTTGCTGTGTACTTTGGAGTTCTCCAATGAGCAAATTGCTCTGGAGGATTCAAATCAGAAAGATTCGGGTGAGCTACCCATTTCGGGACGGGAGCATGAGGTTTTAGAACTTATTTGTCAAGGATTTACCAATGCCGAGATTGCCGAGAAGCTATTCCTTTCCGAGCGAACCGTAGAGGGGCATCGATCCAGGTTGTTCTCCAAAACCGGCACAAAAAATGCCGTGGCGCTTGCCATGTGGGCAGTTAAAAATAATATTTATAAGGTATAACCCAGCAATCTCACACAAAACCTACCTGCCTACAACATCAGTCAGGCAGGCAATCACCCAATCAATCTTTCATTCACTCTGCCAATTTCCAATTCCCCAAAACAAACCAGCCAGCCGTTATTGCTAGCCGCTGGTTGGTTTCACACGCAAAGCGTATGTATTTAGTATTTACGCTGGTTTCTCAATACCCAGTAATCGTCGAACCCCCGATAGTAGACTTTTTATTTCAAAGGGCTTGACGAGCACTAATTTGGCACCTAGCTCCTTGGCCATGAGCAGGTAGTCGCACGAATCGAAGTAGCCTCCTCCCGATATGGCAATCAGCTTGGTGTTGGGGTGCGTTTTTCTCACCCACATGATCACCTCTAGGCCATCCTCTTCGGGCATCACAATATCGGTTATGATAAGGTCATAAGGATTTGCATTCTGAAGCCTTATACCCTCTCTGCCGTTGCAGGCTGTTTCAACTGCAAAACCTTCGTCAAGCAATAATTCGCTGATAGTTTGAGCCAACTCCCGATCGTCATCTATTATTAAAATCCGTTGCTGCATTTGTATGTTGGTAGTATCAAACATCATTTGTGCCTTTAGTTTGTTCACTTTGCTTTGCGTGTTGCTATTTATGCAATTTCTTCCACCGATTGCTTTAACGAACCTTGGGTTGTCGTTTCAACAAGTGAAGTTAAATCGTCCGACGAGAAAATGGCATCCATATCGAGAATCATTACAAACTTCTCATCGATGCTGGTTACCCCATCAATAAATTCGCTCCTATATCGGCTACCAATGCTTGGAGCAGGCATAATTTGGCTGGGCTCAATCTCCAGCACAGCCTGCACTGCATCGACCAGGGCGCCTAGTTTTACCGACTCATTGTCCACCACGATATCCATTACAATTATGCAAGTGTTATTTGTATACTCTGTGGGGCTCATGCCAAACTTCATCCGCGTATCGATTACTGGAAGAACAGTACCTCTTAGGTTAATCACCCCTTTCATATACTCTGGGGCTTGAGGTACCGCTGTGATCTTGCTTAGCTCCAGTATGTTAAGAACCTTGCTTGCGTGTGCCGCAAACTCCTCATCTCCTAGTTTGAATGATAGGTATGAGTTTATCTTTTTATCTTTTTCATTGCTCATTATTTCTTGGTTTTAGCGGTTTGTTTTCCCCTTGGGTTTTAACCTTTTGCCCTTTTTGCTAACGCAACCAGGGGTTTCCTTACCATACAGATGAACCAAATAGATAATGTGACTTCCTGTTTTATCGTAAGGCTCCAAAGGGTCGTAAAAAGTTAACATTTCATTGCTACTTATTGAGCGTTTAGCGTGTTTTTACACGCTAAACGCTTTGATTGGAAGTCTAGAAGTTTTCAAAATCGTCATCGTTGGCTGAGACCTTTGCCTTGCTGGCTACTTCTTTAAATTTATTGACCTTGCTAGCGTTTTCCATTTTTAGGCTAACTCCCTTAGGCTTTTGCTCCTGCTTTGTCTGCACGTAGGGGGTTACCACTTTTTTGGGTGCGTAGTGACTTTCGGTCTGGAACTTATTAATCCTTCGGCTATCAATCTTAAAGTAGCTAATGATCTCTTTCAGCTGCTCGGCCTGGCTGCTAAGCTCCTCGGCGCTGGTAGCCATTTCCTCGCTTGCAGCAGCATTCTGCTGGGTAACCTGATTAAGCTGCTGAATGGCGGTATTCACCTGATCGGATCCGCTGCTCTGCTCCATGCTGGCTGCAGCAATCTCTTGAACGAGCTTGGCCGTTTTCTCAATCTCTGGGATAAGACCAGTCATTAGCTCCGAGGCTGTTTCGGTAACATTCACGCTTTTTGAGGCCAGGGCTACAATCTCGTCGGCGGCAATCTTACTGCGCTCGGCCAGCTTGCGCACCTCGGCTGCAACAACAGCGAAACCACGTCCCTGCTCACCTGCTCGGGCTGCCTCTACAGCTGCGTTTAGCGCCAGAATGTTGGTTTGGAATGCGATATCGTTGATGATGTTAATCTTCTCAGCAATGTTCTTAATGGATACTAAGCTGTCCTGTGATGCTGCCCCAACCTTAGTAACACCCTCTTGTACCTTCTGCGATATTTTGTCGGCCTCTTGTGCGTTATCGGTATTCTGCTGTATGTTGGCGGCCATCTCCTCCATGGAGCTGCTCACCTCCTCGGCGCTCGATGCTTGCTCGCTGGCACCCTGCGAGACCTGCTGGCTGCCGGAGCTCATCTGCATGCTGGCTGCGGCAATATTATCCGATCCTAGCATCACGCTGCCAATCACCTCTTTCAGCTTACCCACCATGTTCTGCATGGCCTTACCAAGTTGCCCTACCTCGTCTTTTCTTTCTAGTATTTCATTTTCCAATTCGGCTGTTAGGTCGCCCTCGGCAATGGTTTGGGCAAAACTAACACCCTTAATAAGGGGTGCTGAAATTATGCGGGTGAGTAGAAGGCCAAGGATGATGGCAAGAACCAATCCTACAATTATTCCGCCTACTACCATAGTAGTTGAGACTCTGACGGCCTGATCACCTTCAATGGCACTTTGTTCGGCAACTCTTTCATTTATTCTGATAACTTCGTGCAAAGTATTTAGGGCTGCCTCGTTAATTGGTAGAGCTTCAACTAAGCTTTTTTGTGAAGCTTGGTTGGCCATTTCCACTGCCCTCTCCGCTTCACTGATCGCAACGTCAAAATACTGGAATACTTTTTCTGCACTAGCAACCATTTCACGTTCGTAAACGATCCAGGCTTGTGCAGTATTTCCATTTTCCATCAGTCGAGTAATATTATGTACAGCCTGATGAAACTGCCTGTGTGGTTCTTGCAGATCTCTAAAAGCATTGTAAAGGGAAGGGTTTGATGATTTGAAATTGGGTAGCCAACGACCTAGGTTACACAAGGTATGGTCATCACCACCCTCAAGAGTTCTTCCGCTACGTAAAGCATTTATAATATCAGCCTGTAGCTTAAAGTGGTCGCCCTTAAACCGTTCTAGATTTTTTAGTAATTCCATTGGGTATCCAACATCTGTCTTAGCGATTTCATCAATTAACTTTTCAATTTCTTGGTTAATCTTTCTTCTTTCAGCTCTACGGGGGAGAAATTCCTGCCATTTTGCTTCTTCTTCTGCTGTTTGGGGTAGAGGCTCATATTTTGCTAGGGCTTCTGCTTGTTTTTGCCTAGCCAGCTCAAGATTTTTAAACTGACGAGCCCTTTCCTCTACTGTTAGGTCAGGTATAAGCAAGGTTCTGTGAACCACATGAACCATTTCGTAAGCAGTTTCAAGCTCTTGAAGGGCTTCAATGCTAGGTAATCTTACATCGGATACCTCATGGAATGATTTAGACACCCGGTTAACGCCAGTGAATCCAATAATTCCAACAACTAGGGCTATTAGGGCCACTAGGCCAAACCCAGTCATAATCTTTGTTCCAATTTTTAGGTCTTTGAATTTCATAGTTTTATCCTCCTGATTTTTAGTGAAGCAATCTTATTGCTCCTGTTGGTTTAGGTGTTTAGTTATTAGTGACTTAAATGTTTCCGATCTAAAAGGCTTTGCTAAAAAATCTGTTGCTCCCAGCTCCTTTGTGCGTTCAATGCTTGCTTTATCGGCTTTGGCCGACACTATAATTACTGGGGTGCTATCGTTCAGCTGTTTTTTCTTGCTTAAAAATTCAAACCCATCCATTCCGGGTAGCATTAGGTCAAGTATTACAAGCTCAAAGTGCTCATTCGCCAGATTTGACAATGCATCTTCAGCATTTTTGCAGGTTGTGGTTCCAATTCCCCAGCTGTTTAGCCACGACTCCACAAGTACCTGGTTGAAGTAGGAATCTTCTACAATTAGTATTTTGGGAACTTGACTCATTTTCGTGTGATTAATTTCTTATACAAAGCTAACCCCAACACCCTCCCAATAAAAGAGTGCTACCACCTGTTTGAAAAAATGGGGTATAAGTACGCACTGCTTGTGCAGGGTTAAACGTCAGTATAATAGTTGTGTCTGGGGTTGGGTGAGTGTCTTCCTATTGAATGTTTAAGTGCTTTCTGTTGACCTTAGGGTAGAAATACCTAATCCGTAATTATTATCGATGCCGTTGAGTGGTTCTTTTTCTGTATTAGAAGAAACTGTTTAAGTTTTATGCCTACAGAACATCTTGCTAATTGCCACGGGCTGGTTGCTGAGCACTTCGACAATCTCAGTGTCCCACCTGTCGAAGTAAAGCCCGTGGGTGAATTTGAATGCAGAATACTCTGGGCTGTTTAGCCTGCCTGTGGCCATAGCCGTCAAGCTAAGGATAGTAGCGTGTTGATATTTAAATCATATCACTTAACTGCTTATGTAGGAAGCAATATGAAAACTTCATAATGTCAAGGCGGAATAGCCTTGAGAACCCTAGATGACTAGCTTGAGCGAGGAGCGGTGGGTTGGCAAAACGTGCGGGAACGTGGGCGGGAATGCCAAATCGTTAGCCCCATGTGCGAGGGCGCTTGCGTTCGAGATGGAACGCATTGGCAGGAAGCATTTAGTATGAGAGATACTGGCAAACCCATAGCTGATAATGATAAGAGTTATTTACGCTGCGTTCCATATTGCTTACATCGCCATGGGGCTTACGATTTGGCAGGGCGGGTGGAAGAATCGTTTTGCCTTGATTCTTTGATTACTTTCTCATTAAGGAGAAAGTAAGGAAGCTAAAAAGCTATGAAACTATCATATTCATTAGGAAAACGAGCTTAGTTTGTCGGCTATGACTGCAAGCAGGCCCGTGGCAACCGAAAATCAAAATACTATTTAAACTTTTACAGGTTTAAGTATTTGCCTGCGATTACCACAAGACAATAATTTTCATTTCTTTAGGGAGTTTGCTTACCAAAATTATGAGGTTCAGATTACAAGTATTCCCAGTTCTTCAATGCTCTCCAATCTCTTATCGAGATGGATTTTAATGAAATACTATACTACGGTGAGCTGCTCTCGGTTGTTAGCTATAAAATGGGCGAACTTCTACTTGAGGCGGGTGAGACCTGTAAGAATATTTTTTTGACTATCCGTTTCGATACCAAAACACCGAATCGCTATGGCGAACTACGAAGCGCTGGACTAAGTAAAACCATTGTATTTTAAGGGTTTAAGCAACTTAGCAAAGGGATTACACCCCTGCCTGCGTGCCAACACTTTAGGCAGGCCCTAAACCTTTACACTGAGCTGCGTTGCCCTGAGCAGGTCGAAAGGAGGTTAGTGAGCCTGTCGAACTACTCACTGACCACTTGTCGAAGGGTCGAAGTGCTAAACCCTAAACCCTAAACCCTAAACCCTAAACCCTAAACCTGCCATAGGCAGGCAAGCCCTAAACCCTAAACCCTAAACCCTAAACATTGAACTCTAAACATTAAACGTTGAACGCTTACCCAATCATCCAATCCGCCTTCTCCCCATTTAAAAACGTTTAACATACATTAATACATCCCCGTTCCGTAAAATCAACTATTTTTGTATCAAACTTTTCTAG
>JAVERU010000058.1:0-18629 GCA_034006965.1 Tenuifilaceae bacterium | reverse complement strand
GCACTCGCAAAACGGGAAACCGTTGCCAACAGTCCTCATTAGCTCAGTTGGTTAGAGCACCTGACTGTTAATCAGGGGGTCCTAGGTTCAAGTCCTAGATGAGGAGCATAAGTGACCCAGCAAGCTAAAGCTTGCTGGGTCACTTATTTTATTTTCGCTTTTAACATATAAAAAAAGCAGCCATTGGCTGCCTTAGGTATGGGGTTTGGGATATAGCCTTACATGGTCTCCACCAGCGAGAGCAGCCCAACAGCGAGGCCCGGTTTACCATCCCTAAAGTTGAAGAACAGGTGGTAAGCCCCGGTTCGAGTGCAAACATACTCAATTGAAGGGTAATCGGTACCAGTAGCCACGATGTATGTAGTGGCAAGGAGCCTATTGTTATCCAGAAGTTGAAGCACAACTTTACCCTCGTAGTCTTTGGAATTACAAACCGAAAAGCGGTACTTTATCCCCTTGCGAAGAATTACAGAGAACCGTTGAATTGGTGGTGGGTCACCAGCATCTAGGCGGATTCTAAAATCCTTCAGAAATGTAGCATCTCCAGCAATCATGCCACATATCTCAACCAGATCGTCCTCCGACTGCGCTTTCGATACGTTGGCAAAGCCAAGCGTTAAAGCCATTGTAATAAAAAATGCAAAGAATATATTTTTCATAGTTCTAAAAGTTTCTGAGTTATACTTGAAGTAAACCGTTCCTTATGCTCTGTACCTTCTCGATGATTTTCTCTAGAGTTTCGTCAGACATGTGGATGGTTTGGGTGTCGTTCTGCTGGAAGGTTAGCACACCATCTTTTTCTACAGATACAGGGTCTCCGTATTCGTAGGTGATTCGAACATCACGATAGAGTTCCTGCAGTTCCTCCATATCCTTGATAAGTGCTGCTACGCTAGCATCATACTTATAGTTGTTAAGCAGTAGCATTAGAGTGTTCATTGTAACCTTTTGCTCGCCTATAATCTCGTTAATTCTTGGGTTACGTGCGTCCTGAGCGACCCTGGTTGATATGTATAACCCTTCAATCCAAATTCCTGCTACTATAACTATACTAAGTTGTGGCCTATTGGTTTCTCGAAGGTAGTTGTCTATCCTGTTAAAACTTTGCTGCGAGATGAGCATTAGCGAGTCGAGATTCTCCTTGTTGGTTGCAATTCTATTCAGCGTTGAAAAGTCGAAAAACTGGCCCACCTGTATTCCATCGGCAAGAGTTTTGATGGTGGTTATGTAGTTTATTACCAAAGATGTCCGCTCGTACATGTTGATGTAGCCTAGGCCTGCTCCGTATATCCCCAAACCTATAGCCTTTTGAAAGCTTGTGTTTAGGTTTTTGTCTAATTGGGTTGGTGCTATATAGTCGCGATTGAAGGGGATGTTTAGACCTTTAATAAGAGCAGCTGTCTCAACAGGTGATGATACATTCTGAATCATCTCGTCAATCACCTCGGAGGCAATCTCAAGGGGCTTTTCATCGAGAAGTTCATCAGGTATGTCAAACTCTTCACGGCTCATATTTCGATTGGAATCGAAAAACCGGCACGAAGAAGTGGTAAGGAGAGCAATTGATATGATGAAGATTAGTTTCTTATGCATAGCTAAAGGTCATTTGTTTTAGTTCCTCGCTTTTTTTACGTCAAGTAAAGATACAAAAAAATTATTTTCTAAGTTTCGGTAGTTTAATTTTACCCAAAAAAACCATCAGCTTCTTAAGTACTTCAAAATACAGCGTAATGTAAAGTATTGCTGTCATAAACCAGATGAAGCAAATGTTGAACCAAAATGTATCGTAGTAGTTTCCAAGGAAATGCTTACGCGGCGCAAGGAAGTGGGAACGAAAATCGAGCGTATGGTTTGGTATGGGATCGCGATAAATTGGGTCGTATTGCTGTACCAATTCCCCTTTGTATTGAAGAATCTTATTTTTCTCAAACTTTTTGGTGGCAAGATCAGCAATGCTCTCGTTGTGAAACGCTTGGCGCTTGGCTTGGTAAAGCCTAGGGGAGGTTGAAACAAGATGCGATATAATATCATCGCGTTTTTGGTTTGCTCTCTGGAAAATCTTGCTGTAATGCTCTTTTAGCTCATCCAGGTAGTCGAGGGTAGCGTAGGCAGTCTCAAAGTCAAATAGCTCAGGGTATAATTTGTCGAGGTAGCTATACGGGATGGCGGGTGCAAGGAAATTTGTCTCCTTAAACAGCGAGTTCCTGAGAACGAGAAGATTTTCCTCAAATTTACTTTTTTTCTTTTGATCCTCTTTGTGGGCTTCAATCAGCTCAAGGTTCTCGGTAACAATTTTCTCAAGCTCAGGTATGTAGTAAACCGTTTTGTAGTCGGCGTTACGTTCAACCTTCTCAATGTCGTAAAATGTTTTTTGGAAATCGTTATCTTTAAACTGGTGTACCACAAGCGCTTCGTATCCCCACTTGGTTACCATGAACTCAGCAATTAAGGGAACGCGGCCAAAGCTACCAACAGTTCTATTCAACTTGTCGAAGCTAAACATTGCCCCGGAAAGAACCATCATAGGTATCATAACCAAGGGAATAACAATATAAATGGTAACCGCGGAGTTGAAGGTAGCCGAGATGTTTAGGCCTAGCAGGTTGGCAAAAATTGCCGTTGAGAATAGCGCGAGCCAGTACTCAAAATTCATACCCCAGAGCTGGAGAATGCCGTTGGCAATAAGCACAAATGTGATGCTTTGAATTGCAGATAGCACGACTAGTATTGATATCTTGCTAAAAAGGTACGACGTGCGGCTTAGGTTTAGGAATGCCTCGCGTTTTAACAGCTTCCTGTCTCTGAAAATTTCTTCGGCGCTCACGGTTAGCCCTATGAACAGGGCAACAATAAGAGCCATAAATATGTATATGGGGATGTTTTCGTTTTCTCTAAAGACGTAGACATTGGAATTCGGATCGGCAATATACCGAATTACATAAGCTAGAATAAACCCTAGAATTGGTGTCTCTAGCAAGTTGAGCACAATGTACTGCGTGTTGCTAATCTTCGACAAAAAATCGCGCGTGGTATAGATGAAGAACTGCTTAAGCCTCGATGGGATATTGAGCGACTTGGGAGGTGGCTCCCCTTCGTCCTGTATATCTCGGAGTTTGATGTTCTCGTTAAAATAATCATGCCATTTGGGTGGCGATACTTTACGGGTAGGGGTATACCTACCAAATTCGTCTACCACCTTGGCCTCAATAATGTTGAATATGAGCTCGGGGTTTACATTTCCACAAGTGGGACATTCACCCTGGTCGCTATTGATCTGCATATCCAGCCGCTTGAAGTACATTACGGCTTCAACCGGGTTACCGTAGTATATCATGTAGCCACCGGTATCGAGAATCATCATATTGTCGAACATCTTGTAGATGTCGGATGATGGCTGGTGAATAACTACGAAGATGAGCTTTCCTTTAAGGGTAAGCTCCCTCAGCAGGTCCATCACATTCTCCGAGTCTCGCGATGAGAGGCCCGAGGTGGGTTCATCAACAAAAAGTATGGCGGGTTCGCGTATTAGCTCCAGCGCAATGTTTAGCCTTTTGCGCTGACCACCAGAGATCATCTTGTTGAGGGGGGAGCCTACCTTAAGATCTTTCCGTTCGTAAAGGCCAAGGTTCTGGAGGGTTCTGTTTACTAGCTCAGTTAGCTCCTGATCCGATTTGTCCTTGAAGCAAAGCTTGGCGTTGTAGTATAAGTTTTGGAAAACAGTCAGCTCTTCAATCAGCAGATCATCTTGCGGTATAACACCAATCACCCCCTCAAGCTCATCTCGTTCACGGTGAAGATCTATGCCGTTTATTCTAACCTTACCTGTTGTAGGGGCTTCAATGCCCGCTAGTACGTTTAGCAGGGTCGTTTTGCCAGCCCCGCTGGCACCCATGATGCCAATCAATTTGCCCTGGTCCTCGCCAAAGTTTATGTTTCGAAGCCCAATATCGCCCGACTTGAACCTAAAGGTTACATCCTCAACATTATAGGATATTCGGATGCTTGTGGAGTCGGCCAGGTAGTGGGCAACAACATCGGTGTAGTAAATTGGCTTGCCCTTGGGCAGCTTTATGGAGCTACCGTTGGCAAAAAGATATATGCGCTTATTGTTTATGGGAAGGCCGTTAAGAAAAACATCTTCATGGCCTGTGTATCGGAGGAAGTATAGATCCTCGCTTTTAATCTGCAGTATGTACAGGAAGCCATTGAGAGCCTCGGTGGTGATGTGCTTGCAGCTACCGCCTACCTCGGGCTTGTCGTGGATAGTGAGAATACTTGAGAAGTCGAGCTCTTTTGGGTCGTTGTTTACGACGAAGTTTTCAATATCGGTAAATTCTTCTTTGGAGAGCTTAAATACGTCGGCCACGGTATTGATAATGGCCATCCGCTGATCGGTAAATTTTCGGTCGGCGTTTACCAGCTCGAACAGGCGAACTAGCACAACAACCTTTTGCTTTTGGGTAAGGGTTTTGTTAATCTTTTTACAAATCCCAAGTATTTTAACCGAGTCCTTTACCGAGGTTAGCTTCACCTTTTTGGGCTGCCCGTCTTCCTCGCCTTCGTCTTTCTCATCGTTTAGGCCTGCGTGCTGATCAAACAGCTTGATGTACTCTTCAACCGCCTCATCGTTTACCTGCTGCATGAGGAAATTCACGACGTAATCACGCTCGTTCGATTCAACGCCTTCGTCCTGCTTTGCAATGATTGCAAACAGCTGCATTAAAGCCTTGAGAATTTCCTCGCTCATTGCCTAATTCTATTGGTTTCCCAAATTATTGAGGTAAACTTAGGTTGGCGCTAGCTTAGGGTGTAGCTCACCTGTTCAAATGGAACATCAACGATATCGGCGTACTCTTCGCCAGCTTCCTGCATGTCCTCATCATCCTCAGGGTAGTACCACTTAACTAGTATATCCTTTCCATCCTCGTGCATCTCTTCGAGCTTCATAAGGATGTCGAGAAGAAGCTTTGAGCTTGCTGTATTGAAGTACACAAGCTTAAAGGTGAACACCGTTTTAGCATTGGGGCTAGCTGCATACTCGTCGAGCCAATTCAGGATTGGGTCGTAAAAGGCTGTTACATCTTCGGGTAGCGAGCGGCCAGAAATCTCAAAGATGTCGTTGTCAGCATCAAGAATTACGGTTGGGGTATCGTCCGTACCCAGAATCTTTATGGTTTCCATAATGCAATTATTTACTCGGTTCGGGCAATGGTTGAGGTTAGAATGAAGAAGTGTGTCTCCTCGTCGATGGGGAGGAAGTGGTAGTCGAGCTTTCGGCCAGTTTTTCGGGCAATGTCAATAAAGCCTAAGCCGGCACCCCCTTTCTCGGAGAGCCTTCCCTCACGCATCTGGGTTTTGTAAAGCTCCTTCAGGCCATCCTTGTCGAGGGTGTTGATGTGATCTAGGATATTAATGAGCTCATCTATCTTTGAGTTCTCAATCACGTTACCTGTGGTAACATGGTATTCGACCTCACCTTTGCTCACCATAAAAATTCCCCTACCAGCAAACAGGAAGTCGTCGGAGCCAAAGCTATCGGCGTGCTTGCTGATGTTTTGCAGGCACTCAACCATGACATGGAACACCTTCTTTTGCACCGAGTTTGACTCCTCCTCCTTGGCCATATTCGATTCGGTTAGGGAGGTGAAGGCCTTGGTGATCTGGTGTGTAATTTCACCCTCGTACACAAGGGTGATTTCATGAGCTTTCATCGACTTGTAAAAGTCGTAGACAAACTCCAGAAAACCTTTAACATTTCTTTTATCCATAGCCCGTAAAATTAAATAATTTACCGATAATAATCAATTTAGAATTGAATTCCTATTAATAGAACGTCGTCAATCTGCTTGTTGTTACCCATATAGGCCTCAAAATCTTTTGCAAATAGGTCGTTGAACTGAGGCATGGTTAATGACTGATTTTCCATTATCAACTCCCTAACCCTTGCTGGGCTATACTTCCGCTTGTCATCACCACCTATCTGATCGGGCATACCGTCGGAGAAGAAGAAAATTTTATCGTTTGGTTTTAGCTCAAGGGTGTAGTTGGTGAAGTCTTTCTCCTCCTTTTTGGGATGTGGAATACCACCAATGGCCTTACGGTCGCCCTTAAACTCCTGTAGCTCGTTACCCCTTAGAAGATAAAGCGGGCGGTGCGCCCCGGAGTACTGTAACTCCTTGGTTTTTACGTTTATCTTACATAGGGCAATGTCCATCCCATCCCGCGCATCGGCATCGGGTCGATCCTGTTTTAGGGTTTTTCGTACGCCGTGGTGCAGTAGGTCTAGCACCTTACCAGCCGAGTAACCCGCATCGTGGTCCACCACGTTGTTAAGCGTAAAGTAACCGATGAACGAGAGCAGGGCGCCAGGCACTCCATGACCAGTACAGTCAACAGCCGCAATGTAGATGAAGTCCTCTTTAACAAAGAACCAGGGGAAGTCACCACTCACCACATCGCGAGGTTTGTAGTAGATAAACGATTTGGGAAGATATTGCCTTATGATTCGGTTGTTTGGTAGTATCGATGTTTGTATACGCTGTGCGTAGTTGATGCTCTCTGTGATTTTTCGGTTCTTATCCTGTATTTCCTGCTCTATACGCTTGGCCTCTGTTATGTCGTGGCTTACGAATAGAATGGTTTCCAACTCGTTCTCGTTAAATTCTGGGATGGCCGAGATGTGCATAATTGTTTCACCAAGCTTTGAGTCGAAGGTTAAGTCACTCTCAATAGTGGTTTTGGTGGTTCTTATGGTTTTTATGGTCTCCTTAAAATAGTTTGATAGAACCTCGTTCAGGTCGACCGAGTTTAGGGTTTGGTTTATCAGGTCCTTAACGGGTATTCCAAGGTATTCCTCTACCATGGGGTTAGCGTAGAAGAACTGGCCGCTGGTATTTAGCCGCATGATCATATCGGGGGAGTTCTCGGATAGGGCTTGCATCTTGCTGCGCATTCGCTCTTCCTTCTCGGCCCTTTTACGCTCGGTGATATCTTGGGAGTTAAGTATTATGCCGTTTATGGCAGGATCGTCAAGCAGGTTACGCCCAGTTACCTCAAGGAAAAGCTTTGTTCCATCCTTCTTCATGAACGTGTACTGAATGGTGATGGGCACAAGGGGAGCCTCAAGCAATTTTTTAAACATCTCGTTTATGTCCTGCTCGCCTCTACGGGTAAGGCGATCCATATCCTTACCGCTCATCATTTCGTTTGGTGTATACCCCAGTATCTTGGTAACCGACGGGCTGATGTATATTAGCTTCTGGGTGCTGCTGTATATCGAGATGATTTCTGAGGCGTTCTCGAGCAGTGAGTGTAATCTCTTCTGTGCATTCTCTACCTCTTGTATCTTCGATTCGAGTTGTAGATTTGATTTTTCAAGCTCCTCATGGGTAGCCCTCATTTCCTCGGCGTTTTGGCGAAGTTCCTCCTCGTTCTCCTTAAGCTCCTGCGTCATTTGCTGGGCTTCTTGAAGCAGCTTTTCGGTTTTTTGGTTGATGCGGAGGTTGAAAATGGTGCGGGCAATAATCTCGCCCATTTCCCTAAGGAAACGAATCGTGAGCTCGGGGATTTGATCGTCTAAGGAGGCAAACTCAATTACTCCTTGCAACTTCTCATCGGTTACCAGAGGAACAATTAGTATGCTCTTAGGCTTTTTATCACCCAGTATACCTGATGTTATGGTTGCGTAATCGTCGGGTATCTCGGTGCGGTAAATGATATCCTGTTCGTAGGCGCACTGTCCAATGAGGCCTTCGCCAATACGAAACTCCTGGTTGAAAAACTTTTTACGGTTGTAGGCGTAGGTTGCCAAATTTACTAGTACATTCTTGTCCTCGTTGTACAGGTACAGAGCCCCCTGAATAATATTGATATAGCTTATCAGCTTAACGAGAACCTCGTAGGATAGCTCCTCGAGATTATTGTGAAGCCTGAGGATGTGTGAAACCTCATCCTTCCCTTTTGATATCCAGTTCTGTTCCGATTCTTTCCGGTTGTTCTCCAGCAGGTTGTCGCGCATCACCAGCAGCGATTTGCCGAGCACATCGTCTTCATCGCTGATTTGGAATGGCGCTTTATAGTTTCCCTCGCCAATGGTTTTGGCGAATAGAGCGTTTTTATTTATGTCCTGATCCCTTTGACGAAGTTCGTCCTCGAGGAACGAGACCTTTTCCTGATGGCGCTTAACAGTGATGTAGGTGATGTAGGTAAGCACAAGGGGGAGCAAATCGATAAGCCATAGGGAGGGGTTTGATTCATGGATTTCTCCAATGCCCTTAAGGGAAAAGGGGGTCTCCTGTACGGTAAACTCTAAGATCCAGGCGGTAATTAGGGTAATCAACCCCACAACTCCTGCTACAGCAACTCTTTGGGTCGTTGCCTTTCGTGAATTTTCCGATGACGTGATGCTATGGTTTATCATATTATTCCTCTGTGCTATTGCCAATTGTACTTAGGTAATCGTTTAGTAAATACCCTAGCTTCTCAAAAATCTTAACCTTATGGGAGGTAAACTCCGTAAACGAGGCAAGCTCAATAACCCCAACGGTAATGCCATCGTTATTGATAATGGGGACGATAAGCAAATGTTTTGGTGTGCCTTTGCCTAATCCCGATAGTACCGTGATGTAGCCGTCAGGAACCTCAGAGAGGTTAAGCACCACTTGGTTCTTTGCAACCTGTCCGGGCAATGTTTCGCCTTCGGCGAAAGTGGGCGGTTCGGTCTCGGAGAAATAGGCGTACGATGCCACCATCTCGAACCGATTTGATTCCTCGTTCTTACTAAAGACTATCGACTGAACTATATCGAGTGATTTAGCAATGTTCGATAGCACCTTCTCCAGGAACTCCCCCTCGCTTTTAAAAGCCTCCGATGGAATAAAACTTTTCGCCTCAGCCTCATAATTTACAACTACTTCTTTTACTCCATTGGACTTTTCTTGTTCAGCTTCTTTGCTTTTCTTGCTCTCCTGAATTGTCTTTTTCAGCTGTTCAAGTTCAGCTGTTCTACTGTTCATTAAGTTTATGCTAGTGAGCAGCTTTTGGAAAGCTAGCATAGCAAGCGCAATGGAGATCACTGTGAGTACAACTGCCAACAGCGGCGTTTTGGCTTGCGCCTGGGTTATCTGGTTGTGGAGGCTAAAGAAAACGCCTGTGATGCTAATGACCAGCAATACCAGAAGGATGCCGTAGCTAAATCTTGAGTTGTTTGAGAAGATTTTCATAGGGCATCTACTATTGTTTAATGTTTTGTAAATATCTGATAATTTGGTCGGTTTTCATAATATGGTCGACCTTGGTTATTTTGAGTGCCGATTCGGTCATCGTTTTCACCTGGCATTCTATTGGGTCCTGAACGATGGTAATCCCGCCGTTGTCGCAAACCTTTTTGAGCCCATATGCACCATCCTTATTGGCCCCGGATAGTATTATGCCGATCAGCTTTTCGCGGTACACCTGAGCAGCAGTAACGAACGATAGGTCGATTGAGGGCCTGGAGTGGTTAACAGGAGGCTCAGTAGATAGAGCGAACTTGTTGCCTAGCTCAATAAACATATGGTAGTTGGCTGGTGCCAAGTAGGCCTTGCCTGGCTTAATCTGATCCTTATCGTAGGGTTCAATTACAGGTATAGCCGATTTTATGGACAGGGCTTCAACAAAACCACTACGCACATGCTTAAGCCTGTGCAGGCTAAGAAGCACTGGCAATGGGAAATTGGCTGGCAACGAGCTCAAAATTCGAGTTATTACCTGAAAACTTCCGGCTGAACCTCCTATGATTACTGCTTTGTACATTCTACTAGTTATGTTATCCTACCTTCTTCCTGTAAATTTTTTCGGCATCGTTAACCACTGTAAATTTATTGTTTGAATTTGTATTTTCCAAAGTTTCCTTAGCACCTAGCGCTAAATATCCTCCCGGAGCTAAGCTGTTATGAATTGCATTTAGGGCTTTATCTTGTAATATCTGATTGAAATAGATAAGCTGATTGCGAAAAAGGACTAGCCTCATACCCGAAGGGGCGTTTGAGAATAGCGTATCTTGTTTTACAAAAGTTACATCACTCACTAGGCTTGAATCTATAATTATTGCGCTGTTATTGCTGGCAATGGTATGGTAGTCGGCATACCGTTTCGTGCCATTGGATCGGTCGTAGTTGGCCTCGTTAACCTCTAGCTGCTTGATATCTAAACGCCCCGATTTAATTTTCTTTGTTACCTCATCGCTAATGGTTGATGCCGTAATTTGAAACTTATCCAGTAAGTCCATCTCTTTAAGTAGGATGCAGAGCGAGTAGATCTCTTCTCCAGAATCGAAAGCTGCCACCCAAATCTTGAGCTTGGAGCTGCTTTTGACAATGGCTGGGATGATATCCTCACGTAAGCTGCGCCATAGCGATGGATCGCGAAACATCTCGGTGGTTTCAGGTGTAATGTCCTTGAGAAAATGCTCGAAGAAATCTTTATTGCTTTGAAGTCTATTGATTAATCCTTCTGAATCTCTTAGCCCATTCTTCATGATAACATCCTCGAGCCTACGTTTGAACGATGTGAGAGCAAAGTCCCTGAAATCGTAGCCATAGGTATCGAGCAACGTTTTTATTACGTTCCGTGTTTCAACTATGCCAATCTCGTATCGATTCATCTTAAACGGTTTGAGTAATACTACTTGTTCCGAAGCTGTTTGGTTAGCTCCTCCACCTGTTGCTGGAGTATGGTCTCCGTATTCTTCCCTTTGCTAATGTCAATGCCTATGTTGATTATCTTAACAACGTTGCCATCGCTACTGAGGATGGGTGTGTAATGTTCCGATATCCAAACGATCCCTTTGCTCACCTTTAACGAAAACTCTCGCTGTTGCGGTATCCCCTCCAGTAGTTTAGTCCAGAACTGGTTATACTTTTCAGGGTTAGCTCTCGCTTCATGGTCTATATCTTTATGTAGCTTGCCAATGATTTTTTCACTTGGGTCGCCAAGAACCTCCTCGTTGCGATTGTTGATAAATGTGATTCTCCCATTGGGTTCAAGTTCTGTGACAAGGCAGGTTGTGTCCAGCGCCTTTAGCAGGGCCGAAATCTCCTCCTGACGCTCTTGCGCAAGCTTTTGCTCAGCCCGTAGCTCCATTAAGCTGCGCTCAATCTCTTCGGCCTGCTCTTGCGCCTTGATCTCTATTTGCTTAGAGGATGTAACATCTTGTCCTAAAAGATAAATCTTGAAAAGCTCACCGTTCTCATCGAATGCGGGTGATATGCTACATAGTATGTAGAGTGCTTCTTTACTCCTGTTTGCCCATCGGAGCGTTCCCTTGAAGGTTTCGCCTGAAAGAACACTTCTCCATGCGTTGGCAAAGGTGCTGGCGTCGTCGGAATGAATAATGCTACTAATAGGTTTTTCGTCTAATTCGCTACTGGTGTAATCGAGCAGGGTTAGTAGGTTCGAATTAGTGTTGAGGAATGTGCCGCCATCGGAGAGCTCAGCAAAGAGCAACGATTGATTAATGGCTGATGTCATTCCTTCCATTTCGATTGTTTTGCGCGACATCTCCTCCTGAGTGGCTTGCATCTCCTCCATATTCTGCCGCATTTCTTCCTCCTGGGCAGCCATTTCTTCGCGTTGCTGCTGCGACTGTTCAAGTAGCTGTGTGGTTCGTATGCTGTTTTTTACAGCCGATAGGGTAGAGGCAATGCTCTCACCAATTTTTTCTATAAACTCAATCTCATGATGCCTAAAATTGCTGAACGAGGCTAGCTCAATTACTCCAAAAACTTTCTCCTCCATTTTTAGCGGTACAATTAGTAGCGATCGAGGAGGCGCTTCGCCAAGTCCAGAGGTGATGTCAAGATAATCTTCTGGAATTTCTCTAAGATGGATGGTGTGCTTTTCGAGGGCACAGCTTCCAACCAGTCCTTCACCTAGCAGGATGGTTTTTTGCTTAAACTTTTTACGGTTGTATGCATAAGCCGAAAGGAGCTCTAGCTGTGGATTGTCTTCATCGTCCTCGTTGAGGATGAATAGCCCACCCTGGTTTGCGTTGAGGTAATCGAGCAGGTTCTGAGTCACGCTATCGGAAAGCGCCTGCAGATTGTTGTTGTTTTGGCGAAGTATATCGGCAAATTTTGCCAGGCCCGAGTTTACCCAGTTCCGCTGCTCGTCCTCCTGTTTGCGCACCTGTTCTTCGTCATGCGCCTTTTTAAGGTTCTTACGCATATCTAGTAGAGCGTTGCCAAGCTTATCGTTTGGGCCAAGGGGGGTAAACTCACTGTTGAGGTTGTTCTGACCAATTTCATCGGCAAAAGTTGCCGTTTTGGCTAATCCTTCGATAAGCACGTTGAGCGATTGGATAATCTTACCAACCTCGTCGTAGGAGTGGTGCGTGATGGTTTCTGGTGTTTCTCCCTTAGCCAAAAGGCTAACACTCTGATTAACCTTTGCAATTGACTCAAGCGTAGGCTTTAATGTGATGTTTATTAGGATAACTATGGTTGCAGAACCA
Source organism: Tenuifilaceae bacterium (assembly GCA_034006965.1). Taxonomy (GTDB): domain Bacteria; phylum Bacteroidota; class Bacteroidia; order Bacteroidales; family Tenuifilaceae; genus Perlabentimonas. The sequence goes on along the minus strand of JAVERU010000058.1, from coordinate 6,139 downwards.
AATATTACTAGTAAAACCATGATTAACCGGTTCCCTTTTATGTCTTCGGTAGCTTCGTTAAGGTTAACGGGAATTCCAATAAATGCGTTGTGCTCATTAATCTTTTTGTAAAAAATCAGCACTTTTTGCTCCTTACTATTTACCGTCTCGGTATGCTCAACCACCCCTTCACCCTTAGGGTTTGAGAATACTTGATTTAGGAGCTCTCTAGGGAAGCGATGCCCCTCCTTGTAAAGGTGGATGATGTACAAACCCTCTGAATTCACCATGAAAGGGTAATCGGTTGTGAAGAAGGCGGGTTTGCTAAAGTATGGTTTTAAGGCGATGTAGTCGTTGTGGCTATACCCTGGCTCGTTCTGCTTGTCAACCTCTGTGATTATAGCCGAAAGGTTGTTGAGATAAACAGCAGTTTGATGGTTTATTGATTTCTCAACACGTTTTAACGAGAATGTGTAAAGGGTAAAGGCAGATACGGTAAAAAGGAAAAGCAGGAATAACCCAACCACCAGTTGGATTTTTCGTTTCATGCTTAGTTTATTTAACAATTTCATAATTGTTAGGTTATAGAAAGTTTAGTCTACTTCTTGATGTAAGCTTGGCCCATTTTTTCGAACTTATTGGCCCATGGGCCAAGTATAGTTTCGTGCATACCCAGGAGCAGGATGCCCTTGTTGTAAAGATTTTCATGAAACAGTTCGAAAACCTTGTTCTGCAAAGAGTAGTTAAAATATATAATTACGTTTCGGCAAAGGATTAGATCGAACTTTGCAAAAAACAGGTTTCCGTCCTTCACAAGATCATGCTTGCGGAAAATTGGCTTTTCCGTAAGCTGTTTCTTCATGGTAATTGTGTCTCGTGACTTGTCGATGTCGAAATACTTCTCGTAGGGAACATCATTAAACTCCTCGTAGTTAAGAGGGTTTTGCTTAATTACCTTATCAAAGTTGTCGAGGTATCCAATGTTGAACCTATACTTGTACTCCCCCTTCTTGGCTGCTTCCAGCACGTCGGTGTTCAGGTCTGATGCGAAAATCTTGGCTTTATCAAGCATCTCCATCTCGTTAAGGAGTATCATCATGGAGTACACCTCCTGCCCGGTGGAACAGCCTGCATGCCATATGTTGATGTTTTTATTGTTCTTGAAACGCGGCAATATCCGTGAACGTAGGGTATGCCAAACCTGGGGGTCGCGAAACAGCTCGGTTGTGTTTACAGTGATCTCCCTTACAATTTTTTCAGTAAATTCAGGCTTATTCTTAATTGCAGCTATAAGGCCAGTAATGTCGAGGTTGAAATCGGTGAGTACCTTTTGTAGCCTGCGTTTTAATGACTTATCGGAATACTCGCTGAAATCGTATTTTGATGAGTTCTTTAGGGTGGTTACGAAATATTGAAGATCTTGATCGGATATAACCATATTAAATACGTTACGATATCAATGAGTCTCGATTAATCGAATACCTAATGCATCTTAATACGCAGAACCGAACCAACTAGTTACTGCATGTAATAAATTGTTGCTGTAATTATGGATAAACCAAAAAGGTATAGCAATCCTAATAAACTTGCTAAAAATATAAATACTTATCTAAACAACAAAGTGAAGTAGGTTTATTTTTACGCTATGTCTGCCATGGGATGACTTTTTATTTCGTATTTTAAGCAAACGGTTTGTTTTATAAAAAAAACCCCGAGTAGACACGAGGTTTTTTAATGTACTAGCATGAATGAAATCTTACCGGAACCACCTAAGCTTGTTGGTAAGGGACGGAATGCTATTAAGAATATTCGAACATTACTACCCGCTTACCTTCTGCTTGTCGAGCACATCGTATATTGAGTTGTTGCTTACAAATTCAGGAACTATCTCCTTCATCTTGGCAACCAGTTCAAACACATTGGCATCGATAATCAGATGGGTGAGGTCATCGAAACTCCTTTGAATAAAGCTTTTATCGTACTCCCTTACCTTGGCGCGTAAAATTTTGGGGTGATAGGTTGGCAGGGTATTCTCCTCGTTGTTGAGCAGCTCTTCGTAAAGCTTCTCGCCAGGCCGGAGGCCAATCTCCTTAATTTCGATATCTTTTCCAATTTCTAATCCGGAGAGTTTTATCATCTTGCAGGCCATGTCGTAGATTTTCACTGGGCGGCCCATATCAAAAACAAATATCTCGCCGCCTTGCCCCATGGCACCAGCTTCAAGAACCAAGTTGCAGGCCTCGGGGATTGTCATAAAGTAACGAGTAATCTCCCTGTGGGTAACGGTAACTGGTCCGCCTTTCTCTATTTGCTTACGGAATAGCGGCACAACCGATCCGTTTGAGTCAAGCACATTGCCAAAGCGGGTGGTGATGAACTGGGTGTTTCCATTGCTTAACGATTGCGTGTAAATTTCGGCAATACGTTTCGATGCGCCCATCACATTGGTTGGGTTAACGGCCTTATCGGTCGAAATCATTACAAACTTTTTAACCTTGTGCTTGACGGCCATATCGGCCAGGTTACGAGTGCCAAACACATTAACCAAGAGCGCTTCGTATGGGTTATTCTCCATTAGTGGCACGTGTTTATAGGCCGCTGCATGGAATATTATGTCGGGTTTGTACGTTTCGAAGATCTGCTGCATACGGAACTTATCCTTAATGCTTGCAATTACGTATTCAGCTAAATGGCTGTGCTTGTTGAGCTCCTCAGAGTTGCTGATCTCGGTTTGGATGTCGTAGAGCGCCGATTCGGCCTGATCGAGTAGAATAAGCTTAGTCGGACGGTATTTTAAAACCTGACGGACAAGCCCCGAGCCAATTGAGCCGGCAGCTCCGGTAATTAGTACCGACTTACCAAAGATGTATTTTGATACGTTGCTACTGTCCATTTTAATGGGGTCGCGCTGTAGAAGCTCCTCAATCTTAACCTTTCTAATCTGTTCGGAGCTAAGCTGCCCATTTATCCACTTGTCAATTGCCGGTACCACTTTAACCTCTAAATCTAGATCTAAAGCTTCCTCAACGATTGAACGCTGCTTTTCTGGACAAAGATTTTGAATGGAAATTATAAGCTGATCAATTTCGTTCTTCTCAATGTAGTCTTTGGTAAATACGATTTGAGGAGGGAGAATCCTAATTCCTTCTAGCATTTTGCCAACCTTTCCTTGGTTTTCGTCAACAAATGCAGCAACGTTGTATGACATGTAAACATCTTGCATTAAGGCATTTAGAGTAAGGATACCCGAGGCTCCAGCACCGTATATTAAAACCTTTTTATTCTCTTTCTTCCGAGAACCAGCAATTAGATGATAAGTTGTTTTCACAATAATGCGAGCCCCCATCATAAAGAAGTAGGCTAAAAGGAAGTGGATTACCAGCGCGCCCAAGGAAATCTCCCTAGCCAATGAACTTTCAGCAGTTCGTAGCCCGATGGTAGTAATTGCAATTAGGAGGAATGCGGTGCCGTTTGCCTGTAAAATTTTAAGTGCATCGGTAAAGCCAGTATGCCTAATGATTCCAGAGTACGAGCGGAAGATTACAAAGCTTATGGCATATATGTATGTTATAACAACCGACTGAACGGCAATGCTTGACAGGTCGAGCTGATTAAGGTAGAAATTGAGCCTTACAGCATAGGCAATGAAAAGAGAAAAGAACACAACGAGCATATCAAAAGCAAAAATGTACCAGCTTGGTACAATCTTTTGGGAGTACTTCTTTATTATACTCCTAAGCCATAATTCCTTTGCTGTAAAGAGGTTCATATTGTTGTGGATTGCTATTGCTATTACAAAACTAATGGTTTTAAATCATTATGCAACCGTTTGCTATGTCTTTTTTGTGTGATGCCAATCACTGCCTTTCAGCAGTATCCCTGACAAAACAAATATCATACCAATTGATGGCAGCGTTTTTAGTCGAGTGTTGCCTATTTGATTAAGACCTCTAATTTGTTGATTAGCGGATTGTGTTGATATGTAGTATTTTAAAAGAATCACTATTGACCGATTAATAAATATAGATTTAGGTTCGCTGCCATTACCCCCTCACCTCTCACAGCGTAACAGCCAGTCATTTCAAACGATGCAAGAAATCTGCTACAAGAATATCATTATAAAAAATACTTAGTCGAATACTAGTGAATAAGTTTGATTAAACGGTTTACGGAATCCATTGAAATAAGTTATATTTCAATGGATATTCCAAATAATTCCAATCATTATCCCCATACTGTTGAAAAGGTCACCCTTATCTGCGGCCAAAGTTGTATTAAGCTTTAGGGGTAAGTCTTTTTTTGGCTGCCAGCTCGATTCCAGCATAAGATACCACTGCCTTTGGTCGGGATTAAAGAAATACTCCTCATGGTCCAAGCTGGGGTCGATGCTGCCCCATAGCTGCCCCATATTTAGCCCGGGGTAGGTTCCAAAGTATCGAACGTACGATGCAAGAAATCGGTATGAGAGATGGTTGTGGACTTCTCCCTTTAGCCCAAAGTGATGTGCAATATTCCTGTTGCTCACAAAGTAGGCCGAGCTGTATGTTCGTATGCTTGGATCGATTTTATCAAGTTGCCTCTGGGTCAAGAAAAAAGGTGAGCCTAACGACATTCCTAGGTATGAGTGACCTGACCTATACATCCCGTTGTTGTAGTAGTTGTCTCGTCCACCGTAGGGAAATCCACAGTTGGGTTGATTGCAAAAATCGGGCGGATCATTTGGGTGCGGGTCGGATAGGCCTGGGCCACTTTGATGCAAGGTGTAAAGAAACTCGTAGAGTATTTCGGTGAAAATTCTGGTTGAAAAGGGATTTTCAACACGTGCACCCCATAATCCATCGAATTTGTTTTGGTATCGCTTTCCTGAACCATCGGTGAAAATATGCTGATAGTATAGATGTGCATTGGCCTCGCCAATTCTGGCTTTTATCCCCCAGTCCCATACGCCGGAATGAAACCCCAACGCGTTAACCTCGTTGGCCGGGGAGCCATCTGCACCCTCCTTAGCTACTATTACCCTTAAAAAATCGGAGAGTGATGAGGGGAGCTCGCCATGTACAGGCGAGCTACCGCCCCAAATGGCGGTATGGTTTATTCCCCAGTAGGCATTTATCCCAATATCGCCACCCAGCTGCACGTGAAACGATTTATTGTGGTGGTTCGCATTGGTAACAAAGCGTGAATTGTCGAGCCACCCGTGGGCAAAGTGTCCTTTAAATTCCAAAAGTCCAAAGGTGTAAGGAACCTTAGTGAATTCTGGTATCGATAGCACAACTTGGGGAATTGGCACGGTGTTGTTGCTTATGGCCACCGACCCAGATGATAGCCTACCGAAGTCAATGCCATGGATTGATTGTTTGCGCCCAATCTCAAGGTGTACGAATCCTAGCTTCGCCTCGATGTATCCTTGCTGAATGTAAGCTTTTGAGCTGTTTGATGCTCGTGCCACCAGGTCAAGCCCTGCCCCTAGGCTAAAGTATCTTTCGTTGTTAAGGCTGTAGCTTCCCGACAGTAGGGCGAGGCCATTAGCGCTGGCATCATCAAAAATGCCCCAGCGGTTGTGGGTTAGCCAAAAGCTTTGGTCGTTGGATGTGCCAAAAGTAGACACAAGGGTAATATCACTTCGGAGCCTGCTCGAATCTACTTGGGCAAAGGCCAGGCTGATTGATAGAAGAATTAACGCAGTGAAGGTTATGGTAAATCTTATCATAATTTTTTTTGGATGCACAAAGGTAGGGAAAAGAATTTAGATTTGGCGTTTTGCGACTGTCTCGTAAGAACATGACGAGATTCTGCGTTTAGCGTTTTACGTTCTATGTTCTATGTTCTTTGTTTAGCGTTCTAGGATCTGCGTTTGATATTAGATATTAGATGTTTGAAATTGTGTACTAATGTACTAACTACTTTCGCCTTATCGCATAATCACATCAACGTCTCATCGTTCGACGTTCCGTGTTCTGCGTAACATGATTATTTATTGACAAGTTGCCAGAATCCGCCTTTGGCTGGGCCAACTCGGCGTATTAATCCTAGTGATTTTAACTTGTTGATATTGTCGAGAACTTTTCGTTTAGAAATACCAATTTCATCTGCTATCTAGGACATAGAAATTGTATTGTTTACTGAAACTAGTTCAAGTATTCTGCATTGATTATCAATG
>JAVERU010000057.1:0-18738 GCA_034006965.1 Tenuifilaceae bacterium | reverse complement strand
ATAGTTTTTGCTGTTGAAGTTTTCGACTTTTGTTGTACCTTTAACAAAACAAATTTTTGGATTATGAGGAATTGCATACTGGCCCTAACCTTGCTAATTAGCCCTATGGCTATGTTTGCACAGCATAACAACAAAATAATTTTCGACGAGATGGCGAATCAGAATATACTTTATGGCGAGGTAAACCCCGAGGACTTTCAGAATGAGCTGTTCGGCTTATGGTATAACCAGGGTTTCGAAAGCTACCAACCAAATGCTGATGTGGTTGATCAGATAAAACCCCTTTTGAAAAACGTGGCTTTCGAACTAATCGTGGCAACCTGGTGCCCCGATAGCAAGCGCGAAACCCCTCGGTTTTTGAAGCTGCTTAATCAGCTTAATGTTCCCAACGATGAGCTTAACATGATTGCTGTAAATCGGAAAAAAGTGTGCCCCGAGGCAGGAGTAGAGGAAGGCTACATAGATTATATTCCCACTTTTATCATCAGAAGAAATGAAGCGGAAATTGGCCGAATAGTTGAACGCCCCATCAAAACGCTTGAGGATGATCTTCTTTCGATTCTCAAAAAAGAATAGCGCACGGGTTGCAGCGAATTAATCCGAAATTCGTCCTTATCAAACCTGGATAAAAAGATTATGGAAGAGTACCGGAAATCGACCGAAGGCCAAGTAATGGGAATCATTGGCATTGTGATGGGCATAATATCGCTAATCGTGGCCTTTGTCCCATGCGTAGGCGTTGTGGCCTTTTTGCCTGGAGGGTTAGCCATAGTATTCAGCATCATTTCCATTGTACAGGCATCGAGGGGCAATGGAGCCAAAAGCCTTGGCATTATCTCCCTCGTGGTATCGTCATTGGCCATAATTCTGGCAGCCGCTTGGCTCATGATACTTAGCGGGCCAAGCACAATCCCTCACAGAGGGCCTAACGACCCTGCGCAGCTTGAGCAAATTGAGAAGGGGCTTCGAAATGCATTCAAGGACTTAGACATTGAAACCCAGGATCACACAACGGAAAAAATTGATAGCTTGGAGAATAAGCTGCGCTACCTGGAAGGTGACACATCTGGTAAAGACAAGTAAATACCTATGAATTTTCACATTGTATGGACATCGTTCTAAAAAAATCGCCAACCAATAAGATATTTTTGCCATGGCTAGGCACCACGGCTGTTACGATTCTTGCACTGGCAATTCTTCACCTTATTTTTTACCACCTTTTCTTTATCGACAGTAAATCGTTAAGCCAGCACTATGCCGATTCTATTGTAATTTACATCTATGCATTTATTTGGCCATTGGCAATTGTTAACAACTACAAGTCGAGCATTATACAGGTAAAGCATAATGGGGAGGTTGATCCCAAATTAGTTAAGGAGTACTTTCACCGCGTTGGCTTTGAACTGATTGTACAAAAACCTGGGCACTTCAGGTTTAGGGCTACCAAATTCTGGGATAGATTATTCCCCGGCTCACGTATTGTTAGGGTTGATTTCACCGACCAGGAGATAACCATTGAGATGCCATTTCACCAACGATACCATGTGCACCATGGATTTAAGTTCTCCAACCAGTTTGTCAGACAACCATAGGCACTACGCTCACAACAGAAAGTTCAACTCGGATATTTCTAGCCGTGCATATCACTATGTAAACCTCCTAATTGGGGTAACTTTTGCTGGGGTTATCCTGTACTCGTCAATATACAAGGCCAATAGCCATCCCATACCCGCATTGCTTACCGAGATAACAGGAGAGATGCCTCCCAGCAAGGGGCTATCGGCCAGCTTCTCGGAGATTGCGAGGGGCAATCTGGCGCTAGCAAAAACGTACAATCCATACGGAATTAAGATATTAGCCTTCTTTGCACTTCAAGTTCTACTCCGACCCCTCGTCTCAATCATCCTATCACTAAAAGGATATGGAGTTACAAGGGTTGCCCTTGCCGACGCCTCAGCATCTATTGCCCTTTTCGTATTTTGCTTCTGGCCGCTAATTGTGTACACAGCTATGCAGGTGGTGCAACTAATTGAGCACCTCTAACAGGGTTAGCTTTTCGCCAGCCCTAATCCCCTTGGGGGTCATCTGCAGGCTGCTGCACTCGGTATGAAAATCGTGTTGATAGTAAAGAATATAATCTTGCTCAAGCGCCTCGCTCAGGAATTGCTCCTTCTCCTGCATAGTAACCAGCGGCTCCACATCGTAGCTCATATTCCAAGCCAGATGAATATGGGCTGTTGATGGAAATAAATCGGCAGCGTAAACCAACTTTTTGCCATTGGGCAAATGGATTATTGGCACAATCTGCCCGCGGGTATGGCCATTGAAAAATCGGATTTCGATACTGGGTAACAGCTCGCCCTCATTCTCAATAAGATTTAGCACCCCCAGCTGCTGCATGGGCAGCATGTTTTCTTTAAGGAACGAGTCGGCCTCACGAACATTGGGATTTATGGCCCACTCCCATTGCACCTTGCTAACATGATATTTGGCATTGGGAAAAACGGCAACATACTTGCCTTTATCGTTAATAGCAATTCCTCCGCCGCAGTGGTCGTAGTGCAGATGGGTGTGGATTACATCGGTAATATCCTCGGGTTTGTAGCCCAGTTTGGCTAGTCCTTCAACTAGCCCATCGCCACCAAAAATACCAAAATGGCTAAAGAACTTCTCGCTTTGCTTACTGCCAAAACCGGTATCGATTAGCACCACCCTACCTTCGGTTTCAATAACCAGCGAACGCAGGGACAGAGGAATTAAGTTGTCGTCATCGGCAGGGTAAACCCTACTCCAAAGTGCTTTGGGCACCACGCCAAACATGGCACCGCCATCGACCTTAAAATTGCGAATATTAAACTGCGAAATCTTCATAAATATGTTTTTAGGAAATAACAAAAATGTGCTAATTATAGTTCAGCTACCGCTCCACAACCCTTACTCCCTTTTTTGACAAAGCATCGGCAAGCAAATCCCAATCAGCCTTGGCGAGGTTGTCGAGAGGGAAAAGCTTGTGCTTACCATCAAGGGTTAGTACCCTCAACGATTTTAGCCCGCTATTGGTTGGGCGCTCAATGTATATACAATCGATATCGGAAAGCCTATAATACTTGCGGTATGGGTAGTAGTAACTTGCTAAAACGATGAATTTATCGGACACTCCAATCCTACCCATTCCCAGCGTACCAATTAAAAACGATATCAATATAATCGCCACAAACATAATAATAGCAAATAGGTGGATTGAAGGGGCCGTGATTAGCTTGTATAGGCCAAACAAACCAACTAAAGGAAAGTATGTGCGTGGGTTGAGTATTGGCAGCCGAGATATTTGAACAAAATTTTGATATCTAATCTCATCGAGATTAATTGGCTTAACTTTAATAAGGGATAGGCCGCTTAGCTCAACATACACCTTCTGCTCAAACGAATCAACTCCGTATTTTATGGCCTGCACCAGCTCGTGGGAATTGGCAAAATAATTGGTATGGATTTTCACATCTTGGGGTAGATCGATAGCACTAATGGTAATGGTATCCATTTGCATAAATCCATTGCGTCGGTAGTAGCTAACTTCCCGAATATCTCTCCAACCAATGGTTTTAACCTCTTTTGATGTTGCTACAAGTATCCCTTGATTGGTTATCTGAAGCGAAACAACTTTCAGCAATTCTCGGAATAGGTAAAAGATAAACAGAACCCAAATTACACCCGTTAAAACCATAGCTGCTTGCCCTTTCCATCCATCAACATAAAAAATGGTAAAATATAAAAGCGAGAAAAAGAATACTAGACAAAGGGCAAGTCCAATATAAACACCAAACCAGTACCATTTACTTGCTATGCTTTTCATTGGGTAGGTATTACTGAATACAATAATTATTGTGCACAGGATCCTGGTTTAACAACACCGCTAATTTTGAGTACAAACCGGGCAACTCGCTCTGCAAACCCTTTGGGTTCTCAAAGAAATGCTCAACCGCCACGGCAAAAAACTCGCTGGTATTAGCACCGGCATACGACCTGAAAATATGGGGTTCGCCCGCATTAATCTTTTCCATCTCCATTCTGGCTATGGATAGAATATCGTCCAAAGTAGCCTTTAAACTCCCATGGTAACGAGTAGATGTGAGAATTGTATGCATAAGAGCGTGCGCCATTTCGTGCAGGCCTAGGTTAACGGCATCGTAGGGGTCATCAAAACCCATCAAAAGTTTTTTAAGCGAGAAGCTAATTAGCCCTGCGGGGTGCACCTCGCCGTCGTGCAAATTACCAGTATGTGGGTTTCGGAATGAATCGGGGTAAACAAAAACGGTTCGGAATTTTTTAAGGAAGTATCGCTGAAACCCAAAAGTGATTTGCACCATGGCCGCCACCACCATTAGCTTAATGGATTGGGTTACCTCAACCCCCATTCGGCCAACAATTTTCAAACTTTTTGTAAACGAGTAGGCTCTCTGCAAAAATCTTTTCTTTTGCCTGTCATCGAGCTTACTGTAGTAAAGGGAATGCTGTCGGTAAAACCGATCCATCGCCCTTGCTTCGGCCTTAGGAAAGTAGGTGAGTCTCCAAACGCCCCTTACGAACAAGAAATTTACCCCTACAAAAAAGGCAATCGCCAACAAGTAAAACGGATCGATAGTGGGCATTGGGTTGGGGGCTTGTTGTACAGCAAAACCCAAATGTATGAATTTTACAGATAACAAAAAACCCAGCCGTTAAGCTGGGTTTGGTGCGGATAGAGGGACTCGAACCCCCACGCCTTTCGGCACTAGATCCTAAGTCTAGCGCGGCTACCAATTACGCCATATCCGCAATTGCGGTTGCAAATGTACAACCTTTTTTATTCTCAGCAAATTTTTTGAGAAAATTTTTGTTATATTTAGAACAGGGCTATGCTTCAATGAAAAAGATGTAGATTTGATAATATCTTTGCAAAAACAGACAAGCAACCAATGCAAATTATTCGCATCATACTGTCCCCCCTAGCACTACTATACGGAACAGCCATATACCTAAGGAATTTTCTGTTTGATGTTAATGTATTAAAATCAAAATCATTCAACCGGGCAGTAATATGCGTTGGCAACCTTACCGTGGGGGGAACGGGCAAAACACCCCACACCGAATATCTTATAAATCTGTTAAAGGATGATCTTAATGTGGCAACGCTTAGCCGTGGGTACAAGCGTAAAACCAAAGGATTTTTAATGGCCAGCAGCAGTAGCACTGCATCGGATATTGGCGATGAGCCAATGCAAATACAAACCAAATTTTCTGGAATTACCGTGGCTGTGGATGAGCAAAGGGTAAGAGGCATTGAAACGCTGCTACAGCAAAAACCAAGCACCGATGTAATACTGCTCGATGATGCATTTCAGCACCGTTACGTTAGGCCTGGTTTTTCTATCCTACTTACCGATTACAACAACCTAATATATAAGGATTGTTTTCTACCAACAGGTACACTGCGCGATAGCTTTTCGCAGCGTAAAAGGGCAAACGTAGTGATTGTTACCAAGTGCCCTAGGGATCTTTCGGATGGGGAACAGCAAAAAATTATTGGCAAGCTTAAACTCCAAAGCCACCAACAAGTATATTTTACATCCTACACCTATGGCGATATAGAACCTGTTTTCGGCGATGAGGAAACGGCAATCAACCCCAACAGCCATCCCAACGTAATTGCTCTAGCGGGGATAGCCAACCCAAAACCCTTTTTCGGTCATTTAAAAGATTTATATGCGGTTGATCACACCATACAACTACCCGATCACTATCATTTTACCGAAAAAAAAATTAGAGCTATCTTTGAAAGAATTTCCGCTTTAAAAAACAGAACCTCAATTGTAATCACCACCGAGAAGGATGCGGCACGTATTAAGGAGTTTAACAACCTCCCCAGCCAAGTGAAAAGGGTGTTTTTCTTTATCCCAATAAGGGTTAGTTTTTTAAATGGTAAGGAGGAAGAATTTAACTGTAAAATTCACGAATATGCTAGAGAGAGTAAAAGAAACAACGGCTTACATTCGCAGTAAGGTAACCGTTGAGCCTGAGGTTGGAATCATACTGGGAACTGGGCTAGGTGGGCTAACAAAGGACATTAAGAATCAGGAAGTTCTTGACTATGGCGACATCCCAAACTTCCCCGTCTCAACCGTTGAGGGGCACCATGGACGATTAATCTTCGGCGATTTAGGTGGAAAGAAGGTGGTTGCCATGCAGGGTCGATTCCACTTCTACGAAGGATACGATATGAAGGAGGTAACCTTCCCTGTTAGGGTTATGAAGTACCTAGGCGTTAAGAATCTTTTCGTTTCCAATGCCAGCGGTGGGGTAAACCCCGAATTTGAGATTGGCGACCTGATGATTATCAACGACCACATCAACCTGCTACCCAATCCGCTTATTGGCCCTAACGACAAGGAGTTTGGCCCCCGGTTCCCCGACATGAGCCAACCCTACGATTATAAGCTAATTGCCTTGGCACAGGATATTGCTAAGAAGAATGGCATTAAAACCCAAATAGGTTGCTACGTGGGCACCACTGGCCCAACCTTCGAAACACCAAAGGAATATCAGTATTTCCGAATTATTGGTGGCGACACCGTGGGCATGTCAACCGTTCCCGAGGTTATTGTTGCCCGCCAAATGGGGCTGCCTGTTTTTGCCATCTCCATTATCACCGACCTAGGTGTTCCCGGAAAGATTGTGGAAGTTACCCATGAGGAGGTACAGCGCATTGGTATGCAGGCCGAGAAAAAGATGACGCTAATCATGGAGGAGATGCTGCAGAATTTATAGGAAGATATACATATTACAAGTACACATTCAGCATAAAATAAGGGAGCCAAGCAAATTGCTTGGCTCCCTTGCTATATAGTTCGTCTAACAATGGCTTACCTAAAACGGGTTGCCACCACCACTGTTTTCTTGTACCGCTTGATGTTACCCCTTAAATCGAAGGCCTCGATAAATACTACATAGGCACCAACTGAAACCCTACCGCCACCATCGTTTGTGCCATCCCACTTAATGCTCCCCGTTGTGCCCAGGGTCATATTTGCTGCCAATCGCTTAACCCTCCTACCTCGTGAGTCGAACACCATGATATTGGCAATGTAACCATGCTCGGGAAGTTCGTAGTTAATCATAACGTAATCCTCAAATCCATCGCCATCGGGTGAGAACACCTTGAGCGAAAGCTCAAATTCATCGTCAACCTGGGATGGGTCGGTAAACTGCGAGTTTTTGGCAGTTGGGGTGGCAAAACCTGCGGTTTGCGCAGCCGACTGCCAGCTCGACTGATCGTTAGTTGGCAAGTCGGGGTTTATACGCTCCAACGAAACACCCTTAACATCGGCCAGCAGCGTGTTATGCATCTTCTCGTTATACGCAAACTCATCCACCTCATCGCCCGAATCGGATAGCAGCAATACGTAACCATTATCGTTAGGGTAGGCCGGAAGCCTAGGTGTATGCACCATAGCATCGGGATTCTCGATGTAGTAAAACTGCTCTACCTGCTCAAAATTCTCGGTAAGCACAGCGTAGCTATTGGGTAGCAGCAGCCTCGAAGTTGCCGATGCACGATAGAACTCATTAAGCGCCAAAGTGGTTCTGTCACGGTTTGCAATCCACAGCTTGCTCAGGTCGAAAGTCTTCTCGGACCGATTGTAAATCTCAACAAAATCGACCCCACCCGCATAAGGATTAAAGAGAACCTCGTTAATAACTATATCTTGGGGCGCCGGATCCTCGGGCATTGCAACATATACGCAGCTGGTCTCAATCGCATTACCAGAGAAATCGATAATGGAAGGGTCGAAGCATAAACTATATATTTCACGAGGTGAAAGGGGTGCCTCAAAGGTCAATCGCACCCTATTATACTTGGGCCCCGAAGTTGTTGCCCAAAGCGGTGAGCCAATACCCCTATCAATGGAGTACTTGTTGGCAAGAGTAATAGAAAGGCTATCCATGGGTTCGGAGAAGCCAACCTCAAACTCGGTTGTACTTATCACCTTCACCTCTACCACTGTTGGGTTGATAATATCGGGGTTATTGGCAACAACAGAGTTTGCCCTACCCGGAGTACCACCCGATGGATCGGATGAGGCGATCCAGTTCTCAATACCTTCAACCAAGTTGTTGGGATCAATTCGCTCGAGCGAAAAACCACCAGCCTTTTTCGCATCGTCCTGATACCATGTATCGGAATACTCAACCCATGAAATAAGGTGGTTGTTATTATCGTAAATACCAACAAACATACCACCCACAAGTAAAGTGGGGAATGATGTTACTCCGATGGACTGTCCGTACTCTGCCATAAGCGGAGCACCACTTGTGCGAGCAAGAATAATGTACCCATTGGGTTCTATTGTGGCATCTGGGATGTTAGCATAGCTATCGTTACCTCTAAACTTCCATCCATTAAATGATATCGATTTATCGGTACGGTTGTATAGCTCAACATACTCAACGTTTGGTAATCCACCATCAGCACTCGGGCGAGCCATGATTTCATTAATAATTACATTACCAAAGGTGCCTGCTGCCCCAAGACCAATTACAGTGCTATCGTTTACAACAGTTGTACCCAATGCCGATTTCACTCCAGTGATTTTAAGGTTCAGCTGCTCTAGGGGCAAGGGTTCTGTTCGTAGGGTAACCTGACTGGGCTGATCGGCATTTAAATACGCACCTAGAACGTTAAGTCTATTCCCCTGCTCATCGATAATCAAATAATTGGTTGTCAACTCGGCATCAGCAGCATCAACTGCGGAGGAGAAATTAATATCTACAGAGGTAAGCGAAAGCATACGCGCTTGGCGAATGGTTGGTGGATAGGTTGCAGCACTTACCACTAGGTTATCGAGCCAAAACTCGCCCGCCCTTGATGCGGTGTACATGAAAACTGGGCCGCAGCTCCGAGCTACAACATGGTTTGCATCAACGGCCTTGCCTGCAAGCCTTATGGATGATTCGTTAAATTCAGGTTGATACCAAAGGCTCCATTCACCATCGGGGGTGCGGGTTACCTTAACGAGAACCGTTTCAGCCTCGTCCCAATCAAAATCGGCTTTAACAATGGATTGTGCTGTTTTTCCCTCACTCACACGCCAAAGGGTAAGAAGATCGTCGTCGCCAGTAAGGTTAACGCCTACAGCATAGCCATTATATGATCCTTGGCTAATGGATTGGTTATCGGACGAAAGAACAAACCAAAACGTATTGCTTGTTGAAGGATCCCAATCGCCATTGCGCATTACAAATGACCACTCCATTGGACCATCACCCATATTCTCAATATCCAAGGGGATGGAAAGAGTGCTAGTTCCATCAACACCTGTTAAACCATGCTTTAGAGACGACTTACCCTCGATGGGCGATATGGTAGATACGCTCCACTCGGGGTTTAAATCAAACGATAATGGTGTGGTCTCAAAGTCCTCATCGATAATGCTATCCAATGCCGCCCCATTCCAAATGGGCTGCGAAATTCCCTGCGAAATACCCTCTTGATCGCCTGTTGCTTTTAACCTGTAACGGCCTACAGCATTAAGCGTAACATTATCCCAGCGAGCAAGACCACTAACAAATGTAGCAGATGCCGACGGAACATCCATATCTCCAGGCCCGTAGTCTACATCGATAGTAGCACTTCCCGTAGCATCCATATCGATATTACCATAGATGTCGGCAAGCGCAATGGATAACGCAAACGATTGGCCATCCGCTGTAATAAAGGGTTGTTCGTAGAACACGAGCGAATTACCTTCTACATCAATCTCCATAGAAGGCCCAAATAGCCCCATATCCCAAGCAGAAGGGAATCCAGAGCCAGTAACCACCGACTCCCAGCCATGCCCCGAAGCGGGAATGTACAGCGAGAGGGTTGATCCATCGACCTGACCACCAGATTTTAGAAATGCCTTGAGGGTTACCTCAACCGATTCTCCATCGGGCACCACGAGGCCATCGCTTAAAAACGAAAGCGTAATGGCGCTTGACTCGATGGTAGTACTCAAGGGTATAATCTCTTTTCCATCAACATGAAGCACAACACCGCCAATGGCACGATTCAGGCTTACATCGGTAGCACCCTCCTGCGATCGGAAAACCATTTTGGTAACTCGCGTTGGCAGATTATCGGTTGTACCCATATCGGCTATACCGAAACGCAACACCTCCACGGCATCGTCCTTGGTTACGGCCAACGAGCTTATCGTACCATCATCAAGGGGAGTTTCGGGCTGGATTAGCCTAGTAGTTCGGTCGGCACAGTATATTAACCCCGACAGAACATCATTAAAGTTTGCCGACTTGGCAATAAGATTAAAAGGTTCGGGTGTTGTGTAGGTGTACCTCAAGCCTGTCCATGATGCAACCCCATTGGCCATGCTAACGGTTACGCTTGGGATTTGCAACCAGCCGTCGCCACTATTCTTTGCAAGGGTAACATTGCCCGTGGCATCAGCATCGCGGCTTCCACCATCATCAACCGCAGAAACCTCAACGGCAAAAGGTTCATTCAGCCCAACGGCCTGTGGAACATTGCTAAAGGCTAAACGGGTTGCCTTGACATCGATGGTAAAAGGTGACGAAATCACATCTTCAACGAACTCTGTAGCAAAAGTTGAACCCGATTCGTAGGCAACAAAATCATGGCTCGTTTTGCCGATCATAAACCGCAGAACGTTCCCATCCACAACTGTACTCCCGGTGCGAAGGTAGATGTACATCGACACCTCAAGGGTTTGGCCATCGGGAACTACTAGGGCATTCTCGGCAAGGGGAATGGTTATGGATGCTGTTAGTATCCTTGGATTGCCAATTGGAATCACCTTACCGTCTGCCTTAAGCACAACACCTGCAATGCTTCCGCTATACGAGGCCATATTTGCACCCGAAGGGCGGGTAATATTTATCTGCTGCACACGTGTTGGGGCTCCGTCAAACTCACCAGGATCGGACACGCCGAAACGGAAAACCTCAACCGCCTTACCAATAGTGGTAATGGTTGATGAAATGGATCCGCCAGCAACCTGATCTGCTGGTAAGGTTACTACTGAAGTGCTCTCATTGCTAACATCAATGGCTTCGGACACGCCGTCTTCGAGATCGTTACCCGACACCTTGAGCCTGAGTATATCATTCTTTGAGTAAATAATATCACTCCACGTTACTACCCCATCTACTGCGGTGGAGGTAAGATTCTCAACAGGAGTAAGCGTACCCTCACCCTGCGAAACGCTTAACAAAAACTCACCACCATTGTATGTCTTAGCAAGATTTCCGTTGATATCGGCAGCGTGGGCCGTAACGCTAAAAGGGACATTCACCACCAGTGGCTTAGTGTAATTGACAATGTTTAGGTGCGTTGGGTTTACCACAATGGTGAACGGGTTAGAGACAATCGCATCGGGGAGAACATCGGCAAAAGCCGACCCTTCGTGATGCGACTCCCAACCATGGCTGGCATCATCTACCTTAAGCCTAACCTCTTTTCCATCCTCAACATCGTTGGCACTTAGGTACAACGAAAGGGTAAACTCCTCGATGCTATTATCGCCAACCGTCATATCGCCCTTTGCAATCTCTAGCTCAATGGCATTATCAAGAATATATGTATTTTGAATGGGAACCTCTCCGCTTGATCCACGCAGTTTTACTCCACCTATAGCCTGCGGCCAGCTGGCCGCATTGGGCGAGTCGACCTTGGCAAACCTTAGCTTGGTAATGTACGTAGGGAGTCCATCGGCCGTCCCTTGATCTTGAACATCAAAGCTAAGCACATCCACAGCCTGGGCGGGCGAAGTGGCTAGCGAGCTGATTTCTCCACCATCAACCTGGGTGGTTGGGTTAAGAACTTGTGCATCGTGATCGTTGTAGTTAGTAGGCTTATATGTAAACTCCACATCATCAATCCTTAGCAAACCAGCAGCAGATGTAGTATAGCTATAGTAAATGCCAAAGTGACCTCCGATATCGTGGGTTAAATCTACCACCGAACCTTGATTTTGAAGATCGTTAAACGACCCAGAGGTTGACACCCTAACGCTAAACTCACCATCGGGAGTACGTGTAACCTCAACCGCACCAACTCCAGAAGTGGTAATTTGTGTTTGCCAATTTATGCCAGTTGTATGTATAGTGCTAAAGCTTCCATTATCGGCTCTATACAACCTTAAAAGGTCATCGGTTCCAGTTAAATTTACTCCAAACACGTATCCATTGGGTGCTTCAGCTGAAATCATTCCCTCGGCATTTTTATCTGAGGATAAAAAAACTGTCCAGAAATTTGTTCCCGATGGATCCCATCCATGCCTTACCTTAAACCTCCAGATTATGGTACCTTCTGCTGCATCCCAATTTGGAAATTCAACTGAAATTCGATCAATATCAGCTCCGCTAGTAGGTGCATGCTTTAACGAATTGACCCCTTCCAATGGGTTGGACGAAGAAATTTCCCATCTATTATCAGGAAATTGCGTCCACTCCTCAAGGTTTCCACTCTCAAAATCGTAGGTTACTGTTTGCCCAAATGCAAACACCGACATCATTATCATTAAAAATAAGCAAACAGTTTGTCTCATAGCCTGTGAATTAGTTGAAAATATTACTTTTGCAAAGTAATAAAAAAAAGTAAAACAATGCGAATTGCAGTAGTAGGGTGTACCGGTTTGGTAGGCACCCAAATGCTTAAAGTTCTAATTGAGCTTAATGTTAAGATTAGTGAGATTATCCCCATTGCATCGGAGCGATCTGTGGGTAAATCCATTGTATTCAAAGGAAAGGAATACAAGATTGTTAGCTTGCAGCAAGGCGTTGATGCAAAACCCGATGTGGCCATCTTCTCCGCCGGCGGTGAAGTATCGAAACAATGGGCACCGGAATTTGCCAAGGTAGGCTGCTTTGTGGTTGATAACTCCAGCGCATGGCGAATGGATCCGGACAAGAAGCTTATTGTACCCGAGATTAATGGTGACTCCCTAACAGCCAACGATAAAATTATTGCCAACCCAAACTGTAGCACAATACAGCTAGTGATGATTCTGGCTCCATTACATCAGCGACTCAACATTAAACGGGTTGTTGTATCAACATACCAAGCCATAACTGGTACTGGACAAAAGGCTGTTACCCAGCTTGAGAATGAGCGCAAGGGTATTGAGGGCCCCATGGTTTACCCACACCCTATTGATATGAACTGCCTTCCGCACTGCGATGTTTTTACCGAAAACGGCTATACCAAGGAGGAGATGAAGCTAGTGAACGAAACCCAAAAAATACTGAACGACAAAAACATACGCCTTACAGCCACCGCCGTGAGGGTTCCTGTTGTAGGGGGGCACTCAGAGTCGGTAAACATTGAGTTTGGGCTGCACTTTAAAACTCAGGTGGTAAAAGAAGTGCTACAGAATACCCCAGGGGTTGTTGTGCTCGACAATCCAGAGGCCAATGAGTACCCCATGCCAATTCATGCCAAGGACAAGAACGAAGTATTTGTTGGACGTATCAGGCGCGACCACTCGCTGGAGAACGGCTTAAACCTTTGGATTGTAGCCGACAACCTGCGTAAGGGTGCAGCCACCAACGCCGTACAGATTGTAGACTTACTCTACAAAAAAGGATTAATTGGTAAGTAAACCCCGAGGCCTAGTATAAAAAGTTATCCTTGGGGTATCGTGCCCCATGGATATCTTTGGCCAGGTTGTAAAGTAGCACCCTAAGCTCCTCGACATTGGTTTTGTGCTTTGCCGAAATAAATACGCAGGGCGAATTGCTTTTGGCCATCCATGTTCGCTTTAAATCTTCAAGGCTAAAATTCTCTTTGGATACAGGCATGGCGTCAAACTCGCTCTTCTCAACCCATTCGTAAGCATCAATCTTATTAAACACCAATAGAGTTGGTTTATCATCGGCCTTTAGCTCATGCAGGGTTCTGGTCACCACATCGAGCTGCTCCTCAAAATTGGGATGCGAGATGTCAACCACATGCACCAGCAAATCGGCCTCACGCACCTCGTCGAGGGTTGATTTAAACGACTCGACCAGCTGATGTGGCAACTTGCGGATAAACCCAACGGTATCGGAAAGGAGGAAGGGTAAGTTATCGATAACCACCTTACGAACCGTGGTATCGAGCGTGGCAAAGAGCTTATTCTCGGCAAACACCTCAGACTTGCTAAGCATATTCATTATGGTCGATTTGCCCACGTTGGTGTACCCCACCAGGGCAACTCTCACCAAGGCGCCACGGCTCTTTCGCTGAGTCGACATCTGCTTATCAATTCCTTCCAGCTCCTTTTTCAACTTGGATATCCTATCGCGGATAATCCTGCGGTCGGTTTCAATCTCCGTTTCACCTGGGCCTCGTAGGCCAATCCCCCCCCGCTGACGCTCAAGGTGAGTCCACATACGGGTAAGCCTAGGCAGCAGGTACTGGTACTGCGCCAGCTCCACCTGTGTTTTGGCATAGGCTGTTTTTGCCCTCTGGGCAAATATATCGAGGATTAGGTTGGTCCTATCGAGTATCCGCCTATTGAATTCCCGCTCTAGGTTTCGCAGCTGGGAAGCCGACAGCTCATCGTCGAAAATAACGAGATCGATCTCACGCTCCTCAACAAACTGCTTAATTTCATTAACCTTACCTGTACCAATAAAGGTACGAGAGTTAGGCGTGGTTAGCTTCTGCACAAATCGCTTTACCACCAATGCCCCAGCGGTTTCGGCCAAAAAATCGAGCTCATTCAAATAGTCATCCACCAGGTTATCGGGTTGCCCCTTAACCTGAACTCCCACCAATACAGCGGTTTCCTGTTGCTTTACGGTCGAAATGGGTTCTATCATAATGTACCAGCATACAAAAAACCCTGATCGTGATCAGGGTTTCTATATTCAATATTTGATCTTAAAAAATCTACTGAAGAACGAATATAATTGGGATGTTGAACGATACCCTTACAGGCTTACCCCTTTGCATACCGGGTTGCCATTTAGGACTAGACTCCACAACTCTAATAGCTTCTCTATCCAGCGCAGGGTCAACTCCACGAAGAACCCTCACATTACTAACACCGCCATGAGGCTCTACAACGAACGAAAGGATAACTCTACCCTGAATACCGTTTTCGGCTGCAATCTCAGGATACCTTAGGTTTTTGTTGATATACTCACGGAACTTGTTGATGTCACCACCTTGGAAACTAGGCATATCCTCAACAATAACAAAGATCTCTTCCTCTTCAAACTCCTCCTCGTCATCAACAAAATTGATGATCTGCACGGCAACATCCTCGTTAAATTCCATATCAAACAGGTCTACATCGTCATCCAAATCAACATCATCCTCAACAATATTGATCAACTCGATAACCTGCTGGGGTTGTGGTGGTGGTGGTGGTGGCTTAATCTCCTCTTGCTGGGTGATAGGGATCATCTCCTCTTCCACTACGATATCTTGCATTTGGGCAAAATCGGTGTTGATGCCACCTGTAGATGTCCACTCGAAAGCGAGCAGGATAATCCCCAGCGAAAGCACTAAACCAATCTCTAGGAAGATTGTTTTCTTCTTCTCGAGATCGACTTTTGGATTTTTTTTCAGTTCCATACTGGTAATTTTTGAGCGGTATAAAATTTTAAACTATTCAAATAGAATACAAACCTATTACAAGAATGCAAAGCAACGAAAAAATCATTACAAATCAAATATTTTAACGAGATAAATGCCTAAAAAGTTTTTTGTTTGCATCAAATGCTATGCAAAACAATTTTTTTTTATACTTTTGCCCTGCGTTTGCAAAAAAAGCAATTCGCAACGTTTTATAAGGCTTGGGGGTATAGCTCAGTTGGCTAGAGTGCTTGACTGGCAGTCAAGAGGTCAGGGGTTCGACTCCCCTTACCTCCACCAATGAAAATCAACCACTTACAGCGTTTATCGAGGTAGGTGGTTTTTTTATTTTGGCAATTTTAATATGTACACCGTAAGTTAAAAAGTGACTGCCCGTATGTAGAAAAGTGACAAAAATGTTTTGAGCATCCCCTTGCTTTTTGTCAAATTTACATTAAAAATTGATAATAGAGTATTATATCCGATTTTTTAAAAAAGCAATTAGCTTAACTGCCTTTCAATTGACCTAAGTATCTTCAAAATCTGACCCTTCTCAAACGCATCAACCAGAACGCCATCAACAAACCTGTTGGCGCGAGCAAATGTGGTTATGACCATACACTTTGTTGGAATATCAATGGTATCGTAATCGAAGTTTCCGCTATGGATAATGCTGTTGTCCTTCGACCATGAGCCCCAATCGAAACTTATCACTATGGGTATGTCATAAACTATCTCCTCAAAACGGCATACAATTTCACTTGGAATAGAGTATGGCATTATTAAAACACCGTTTTCATCTTTTCCTCCTCCTCCAATTTTGCCAAATTCTCTAGTTTTTTCAACCTCAGGAATTAGATCGAGCATAGGCTGCCAATCCTTTTGGGTGTATTTACTAATCACCTCTTTGTAGTCACCTTCAATTACTGCCATACTTTTTACTCTTTGGTTGTCCAGCTGATGCAATTAAGTGCTCCACCCTTTGATATTACAGCATCCATCTGTATCTGAATGATTCTGTTGCGGTATTCCGGGTAATGTTCCTCTAACTGTTTAATGGCTTCAACATCTTCATCTATACCAAATTTTGGTAATAGGATAATATCTTTGGTCTGAAGAAAATTAATGTATGCCCATCTTCTCTTATCCTTAGTTTGTGTACCAAATTTTAGCCATTCGGTAGTTAGCCCCTCTGTCCTTAATGAATCTTCAATGTTTTTTGCAAATGAGGGGTAGGCTAAATAGAAGCCGTTTAGTAGTACCCTATTTTCATCAATAAACCTAACCATACCGTCTGAATGTCCGTAGGGGTCTTCGGGGTCTTTAGGAATGAGAATTATCTTTTCGACATCGAAAAGTATTTGTAATTCTTTTACTAGGCTAGTTTTGCTATAGTGGTGTTTATTTTCAGTAATAACCTTATCGGTAAGAATAACTGCGTTTGATGATTTAACAACATTTCCACCATCAAGTACAACATCTGTTTTAATGGTTTTTCGTTTGATTGCATCGCAAACCATATCTGGGTATGTTTTTATTCCTATTTGGGTCTTATAGTTACCCTGCAAATAGTCCGGATCATACCTGTACTCAACATAGTTTGTGTCATTAACCTGTATGGGCATATAATCCCTTGCCCAAATATCCTTGGTTTTTGGGAGTAGTTTGGGTACAATTCCAAAATCAGAAAGTTTACTTTCAATTTCCTTGTAAATAGCCGAATATCTTTCGTCGGTTTTTAATAATTTCGAGAAGTAGATGGTGTTGGTGTCTTTATCGCTTATCATAGTATTTCTTCAATTTCTGGGTAAGTAAAATAGTTGTATTTTGCATCAAGGAAAAATCTGTAAGCATCCTCCTTCTTATGATTTAACCCTTGTCTTTGCTTCTTGAAAACTTTAAGGTTTTTATGATGAGTCTTCATTAGTTTAAGGGGTGATTGATCATCAAAAAGTTGTTTTTCTTTAAGATATAATTCAGATATTCTATTTACTCCTCCTATCTCATCAATTATCTGATTAGTAATTTTTCCAATACCAGTATAAACAACTTTTGAGTTAATATTCTGAATAGCTCTAATTAAAATGCCGCAATATATATCAGCAGTGTTACCAAGCGTTATATCAATCCCCTTTTGTTTCAGATTAAGGTACTTTTCAGGGTGTTTGTAACGATGGAAGCATTAAAAACTGCTTTAAAAAAAGACCCCACCATTATTCTAGGCTAGCCAGCGGTAAATTGTATGAGTAGTGGCAGATTGCGTGGTACTTTCCTGTCAAACCGCTACGCAGTTTGAGCGGGCTACAAACCTTGATATTTACCAGATCACCTGCCATTACTTATACAAAATGTTGGCTGTAGTTATTCTTTATCATATGAATAAACAAATCTATATGCCCAATCTCTCATTATTCGATTTTGTTCTTGCAAAACATACTTTCTTCTTTCATTAACAATGATAACACTTTTATCCGCAAATTTTTCATTCCAAAAAGTCAC
The DNA here is from genome assembly GCA_034006965.1 of Tenuifilaceae bacterium. Taxonomy (GTDB): domain Bacteria; phylum Bacteroidota; class Bacteroidia; order Bacteroidales; family Tenuifilaceae; genus Perlabentimonas. The sequence continues at coordinate 623 of JAVERU010000057.1, read as the reverse complement.
AGCACATCGCTTGGTTAAAGGAAAAAATAACATTTCTATCTTGCCTTTGTCAGTTTGTTTAATAACAATCGGATTATCGCTCGTTATAAAACACGAATCCAAAGATGAAACCCATAATGTCTTGCTCATCTTTCGAAGTTGTTCAAACTTGTCTATAACCTCAAAATCAATAAATTGAAAAATTGGTTTTATCAAATGGTTATTTTCTAAATTCTTCCAGATTTGTGTGTTACGAATAGCTGATATTATATAATGGATACTCAATATTTCACCTAAAAACACTATCTTTGCTGCATATCATTGAAAACCAAACTGTATGAATCTTTTAAATTTTTCAACCCAATTTCCTGACGAGGATAGTTGTAAGGTCAAGTGGAAAGAGTATAGAGAAAAGATAGGAGTGGTTTGCCCTAGGTGTGGAAGCAAGGAGCACTACTGGAAATCAGATAAGGAGAATTATGAGTGTAAGCGCTGCAAGTATCGTCAAAGTTTACGAAGTAATACAGTGATGCATGGTAGCCAACTCCCTTTCAGGTATTGGTTTATAGCCATTCACCTGTTAACTTCCACCAAGAAATCATTTTCTGCATGCGAATTACAAAGGCAATTAGGGCACTCAACCT
>JAVERU010000056.1:0-18739 GCA_034006965.1 Tenuifilaceae bacterium | reverse complement strand
GACAGCCATGACCTTGCTGCTCAATGACAAAACGCCCAAAAGGAGTAAGAACAATAAACGCTTGAGTGCTGCTCTTGATTGCAAATATAGGGAGAAACTACTCAGTTTTTAAATGCGGTTGCCCTGGCGTTACAACGATTTAACTGTGGAATATCAACTGGATAAGCTACCTTTGCCAAACTTTTAAGAAATACGAAAAATTTATTGTGGTTAAAGAGCGCGAACCCATTCTTTTTGTCATTAGGCCCTTTGCGGGTATTGGCAATATTCATAGGCTAACGGATAAGGTATCTAAATCGTTACACAACAGTCGTTATGTTGCCCTTGTATCGGTGGTGGATGAGGATGCTGAGCTGCAAAGGGTGGTTAAAGAATTCATAGGCAATGGTTACAATAAAGTGTTTGCCGTGGGGGGGAATGCAGCTGTGAGCCAGGTTGCCACCCACTTGGCGAATACCGAGGCGTCGTTGGGAATTGTGCCGGTGGGTTCGGGTAATGGTCTGGCAAGGCATTTACGTATCCCCTCCGATATTGCTAAGGCTGTAAGAATTGTGCATAGGCAAAAAATAGCAATGATTGACTATGGCCTTGCCAATGATACTCCATTCTTTTGCAATGCAGGCCTAGGGTTCGATGCCGATGTGGCGTTGAGATTCAGCAAGCTTGCCAAGCGAAACTTTTGGAGCTATGCCATCGCATCACTCTCTGAGTTTTCAAAAGCCAAAGCCAAACTTTTTCGCATATATGATAATGGGCACACCCTTCACAAGGAAGCTTTCTCGATATCCATAGCCAACGCTTCGCAGTTTGGCCATCATGCATATATTGCCCCCGATGCCGATTTAACCGATGGGCTGCTAGATGTAACGGTGGTGTCGCCCTTTCCTAAGTTTTTTGCCCCTAGCGTTGGGATAAAACTCTTCAACGGAACAATTGGCAAAAGTAGGTATGTAGAGATGTTTAGGGTTAGACACTTGGCTATTGAAAGGGAGGACGAATATGCTTATTTGCATGTAGATGGTATCCCCTTGGTAGCTGGGAGTACAGTTGAGTTCAACATTAAACCTCTTGGCCTCAAGGTATACGTGCCCTAGCTTTTCACTTGCTTTTTTTAGCTGCTCAATCACATTCAATACCCCTGGGCAAACCTCAATATTTTTAGGGTGATATTCAAAATCTCATGCATTTTTCGCCTGTCGGTATGGGGGTATTCTCTGCACGCTTTGGGTCTGGTTTCGTATACCTCGCAGTAATTGTCGGTTTGCAAAAACGGATAGGGTGCGCTGGTGAAAACGTAGTCGCCGTCAGAGTCGATGGTTAAATACCTCTCCACCACAGGCGATGGTTTTATGTCCAATCCCTTGGCCAGTCGATCTACATCACGGTAGCTGATAATTGAGCTTATGGTTGCAGCAGTTGGCACATGTAAGGGAATCGAATTGCTCGAATGCCTCGTGATGCGCCGTATTGAAAAGTGAATCAATCCTGTCGGAAGGTAACTTCTTCAATCGTTTAAAAAGTAGCTTGTTCTCCAGCTTCTTCGATGAGGAGAGCTCTCCTTTATCCTATCGGGCGATACAAACTGCGTGCTATCCAGGGGAGATTGCTCTTTTGAACATCCCCTTTTTCATCTGCGATAGGAACAGCCCCATGATAACAACGAATATGCCAGCCATTTTTAGAACTGTAAGGCTCTCACCAAGTAGAAAGAAAGCAAAAATAGCCGTTAGCGCAGGGATGGCGTTGGTAAATATGTTGGCCTTAGTTATCCCCAGGTGCTTAATGGCGTAGGTGAAAAAGATAAATGCAAAGCTTGAAGCAAATATCCCCAGATTTAGCAGAGGAATTATTACATCCCAGGTTGGGGTAACCTGAATAAACTCTTTGTAATCGAGGATGAAGAAGAGGGGTAAAAAGAAAACGATACCCAAAAGGTTTTGGTAAGCTACAATGGAGAATGAGTTGTAGCGGTCGGTTAGCTTTTTGACGATAAGAGCATAGCCCAATGCAGAAATTACGGCCAGCGCAAGGAAACCAATACCTATTGGATTGACTCCAGACAAGTCGAATCCTTCATGGAAAATCACCATGGCAACGCCAACTATGGAGACAACTATCCCCAGAAAGTTCATCATGGTTATACGTTCCTTCAGGTAGTAGTAGGCTCCAATAGGGCTAAATAGAGGAATGGTGGCTATCACAACAGCCGCCAGGGTTGATGGGGTTAGGCTAACCCCATAGCTCTCGCCCAGAAAGTATAGAAATGGGGACAAGAAGCTGAGCAGCACAAAGGTTTTAATATCCTTCTTTCTAATCCTATCGAGCTTGCCTATTGATGCAGTAACAATAAAAAGTAGTATGCTTGATATGATAAGCCGCATAATTACCAGCGAAACGGGTTTGTATAGCACCAAAACCTCTTTGTACCAAATGAATGATAGTGCCCAGAAAACCATGGCGAAGAAGGCGCTCAGGTATACTGATATTAGCTTTTTTGTCATTGAAGTGATGAAATGAATTTGTCCAAATTTTAGACTGGCAAAAGTAAAAAGGTTTGAGGTAAGTAGCACCTTTTGTCTAAAATTTTCTAAAGCATCAATAAAAATCGTTTACGGAGCGTTGGTTGCCACTAAAATTTGATAATTTTACCAGTGCAAAACTATTGGTATGGAGGAATTAGTTAGATTACGTCACGAGCTACATAGAAACCCCGAACTTTCAGGCCAAGAGAGGGCAACTGGGAAACGAATCCGATTCTACTTAAACAAGTACAGGCCCGACCAGCTATTCACAGGCATTGCAGGAGAGGGTATGGCAGCCGTATACAATGGTGAGGAGCCAGGCCCAACCCTGCTGTTTAGGTGCGACATGGATGCACTACCCATTCACGAGGCGGTTAAGCGCCACCATGGGTCATCGGTGGAGGGCGTGGCGCATGTGTGTGGGCACGATGGACACATGGCCATAGTGTCGGGCCTCGCCTCAAGGATTAAGCAGAATCCCCTAAAGAGGGGTAGGGTAATCCTCTTTTACCAACCCTCGGAGGAAAACGGGGATGGCGCACGTAAATCTATTGATAGGTTGAAGGAGCTTAACCTATACCCCGATTACGCCTTTGCAATTCACAACATGCCAAAGTACCCCTTGGGTAGCTTAATATTAGCAAAGGATACCTTTGCTGCCGCTTCCAAGGGCTTGATTATTAGGCTGTTTGGAAAAAACTCCCATGCTGCATACCCCGAAAAGGGGGTAAACCCTGCTCTGGCCATCGCCAAGATAACCCAAGAGCTCTGCGAGCTAACATCAAAAAACCAATTCAATCGGTTTGTATTGCTCACCGTTATCCATATCCGGTTGGGCGAGGTTGCCTTCGGAACATCACCAGGCTATGGTGAAATTATGGTTACCCTGCGCTCTTTTGACAATGAAGATATGGTGAAGCTGTCGGAAATGGCCATAGCGTTAGCCCGCAGCATTGGCACACAGCACGGGCTTGCCGTTGAAATCTCCATTGCCGACGATTACCCTGCAGCCATTGGCGATTTTACGCTTACCGAGCTGGTTAGGCGTGTTGCAACCGATAGCGGAATACACATAGTTGACTTGGACGAACCCAATAGATGGTCCGAGGATTTTGCCAATTTCACATTGCATGGTCAGGCGCTGCTTATGGGGCTTGGGGTAGGGGAGGATGTGCCCGATTTACATAGCCCCGAGTACGATTTCCCAGATGAGGCCATTGGGTTAGGTGTAGACTTGTTTGATTCGATTGTAACCCAAATGCTGAGGGAGTAAAGCAAGATAAGCCTAAATTGTGAGGCTAAAACATTTTCCGTATCAACCCTTTTTTGTTGTCCTGCAACCAACTATTTTTCTCATTCAGAAAGGCATATGGGGCCAGTCGTATACCATATATCGTTGTCCGTTTGCTCGGCAATAGGGTTTAGTATTCCACCTAATTTTAGTACTTTTGTGGCTTAAAATATTTCATGCTAACAAATTTAACCCAGCAACAGAGATGAAAAGAGTTACGCTTTGGGACAAGGAGTTTGAGATTAGTTACCCTGCTAACGAGATAAAGAAGGATATCGAGAAAATGGCGGCAGCCATCAATGCCGACCTAAAGCGTGAGGAGAAACCTCTTTTCATCAGCGTGCTCAACGGCTCATTTATTTTTACTGCCGATTTTATTAGGCTTATCGAGTTTCCATGCGAAATATCATTTGTGAAGTTAGCCTCGTACGAGGGGACACAATCTACAGGTTCTGTAGATCAGCTCATTGGCCTTACCGAGAATATTAAGGGAAGAACAGTTGTAATTCTTGAGGATATTGTTGATACGGGCATAACCCTAGGCAAGCTGGTTAATACCCTTTCGGCTCAAAACCCAAAGGCCGTAAAGATTGCTACTTTGCTGTTCAAACCCGAATCGTATAAGGGGATGCTAGAAATTGACTATATTGGGAAATCAATACCTAACGAGTTTATTGTTGGTTATGGTTTGGACTACGATGGCTTAGGCCGGAACTTAGCCGACATATACACCTTGGTGTAGGCCTTTGCCTATGCCATAAACCCTAAAATCAACCATGCTTAATATTGTACTTTTTGGTCCCCCAGGTGCAGGCAAGGGCACCCAGTCGCAAATCGTCAGGGACAGGTACAATCTTATCCACCTGTCCACTGGCGATATTTTACGGGATGCTATGGATAGGAAAACACCCAGGGGCATTCAGGCAAAGAAGTATATGAATCGAGGCGAGCTGGTACCCGATGAGCTGGTGATTGGAATCATTGGTCGCCGACTCGATGAGTATCTCCATAAAACCAATGGCTTCATTTTCGATGGATTTCCTCGCACCATCGTTCAAGCCAAAGAGCTTGATGCAATGCTTGCCCAGAAGCAGATATCGATTACCCTCATGATAGAACTTGAGGTAGATCATGACGAGCTCATTACCCGGCTCATGAAAAGAGGGCAGCTATCTGATCGCCCCGATGATAAGGATATTGATGTAATTAACAACAGAATAAAAATATATAACGCATCAACGCGACCCCTCATGGAGTACTACAAGGCCCAAAGCAAGTACGTGGGAGTTAACGGAATGGGTGACGTTGAAGAGATAAACCAGCGAATTTGCGGTGTGATTGACAAGGAAATACAGAGCTGCTAGCCCTTGCACCAAGTGCTGCTAATCCCCTTATAACTTGAATAACACTATGGCATCATCCAATTTTGTAGATTATGTAAAGATTTTCTGTCGCTCGGGCAAGGGTGGGGCTGGAAGTGCGCACCTTAGGCGCGAAAAATTTGAGGCCAAGGGAGGCCCCGATGGCGGTGACGGTGGCCGAGGCGGGCATATATACCTTAAGGGTAATGAGCAGCTGTGGACCCTGATCCACCTTAAGTATCAGCGGCACATATTTGCTGGCAATGGCGAGTCGGGTGGTAAAAGCCGAAGCACAGGTGCCGATGGTAAGGATGTCACCATAGAGGTGCCCCTTGGCACCGTGGCCATTGATGCCGAAACGGGAGAGCGCATCTGCGAAATTACCGAGCACGATCAGATAGAGATACTTGTGAAAGGCGGTCGGGGTGGCTTGGGTAATTGGCACTTCAAATCGCCCACCATGCAAACCCCACGGTTTGCACAACCTGGCGAAGAGGGTATTGAGGGTGCAGTAGTTCTGGAGCTTAAAATTTTGGCCGATGTGGGGTTGGTGGGTTTTCCCAATGCCGGGAAGTCAACGCTACTGTCTACGGTTACTGCTGCAAAACCAAAAATTGCCGACTATCCATTCACAACCCTAGTCCCTAATATTGGTATTGTTCCCTACCGCGATCATCGCTCGTTTGTTATTGCTGATATCCCTGGAATTATCGAGGGTGCCCACGAGGGGAAAGGACTGGGTATCCGCTTCCTTAGGCATATCGAGCGCAACTCCATGCTCCTCTTCATGATTCCCGTCGATAGTCCAAGTATTAAGGAAGAGTATGATACGCTGATAAACGAGTTGGCTCAGTTTAACCCCGAGATGCTCGATAAGCAGAGGGTTCTTGCCATTACTAAGTGCGATATGGCCGATCAGGAGATAAAAACCGAGGTCGCCAAGGAGCTGCCCGATGTGAAAAGCATCCTCATTTCATCGGTTACTGGCGAAGGGATTACCGAGCTAAAGGATATGCTTTGGGAGGAGCTAAATAGGCTGAGAGTTTAGCTTAACGCCATTTTCTATGATCAGCTGGCTTCAACAGGTTGACAAAGAGCTTTTCCTGTACCTAAATGGTATGGGTGTCGATTTTTGGGACCCCATCATGATTTTTTTCTCTAGGAAGTTAACATGGTTACCTTTCTATCTATTGCTGGTTTACCTAATGTATAGGCAGTTTGGCTGGCGGCTGGTGTGGCCACTTTTAGGTGCAGCCCTCCGTTGTATCTCTTGCCGATGAAAGTTCATTACATCTGTTTAAAAATGTATTTGAGCGCTTACGCCCATGCAATGAAGCCTCCCTGAAAGCGTTTATTCGGCTGCCCACTGGCCGGTGCGCCGGTGGTAGGTTTGGCTTTGTGTCGTCGCATGCAGCCAACACCTTTGCAGTAGCAGTATTTCTGGCTAACCTTTTCAAGAAAAGATGGTTTACCGCTATGATTATTCTATGGGCTGCTGGGGTATCGTACAGCCGCATATACCTGGGTGTGCATTATCCTGGCGATGTGCTGGGTGGTGCTATGCTAGGTGCAGTTTGTGGGTATGCGGTGCGGAATCTGCTTTATGGGCTCGATAAAACCTTTGGTTTGTTAATCCCGAGAAAGGCTTGACCCAATCCAATTCTCTAAAATCTAAAGTAGATAAAGGGTTGCAACTCGGCCGATTTGAACTGGAAGATTACCAAGGCCACCAGCAGCGTGATGATAAGCTTTAACCAAAGGGGTGTGCTTATGAATGCACCACGGTAATACTCTTTCCAGCTAACTGGTAGCCAGTGAATGGCAAGTGCAACACCAGCTATGCTTATTATGGGAAGATAGCTCCATAGTATTGACCCAAACGATTGCCACCCAAATCGTGTCCCCATTTGCCTGAGCATATCCCACGCTTTCTCTATCGATTCGGCCCTAAAGAATACCCACGATAGGCATACAATATGGAATGTGAATACCGCTGATATAGCGCGTTTCCAAAGGGGCGATGGCCCTTTCCCCGAAGGGAAAACCCCGGTCCAAACCTTGTGGATGGCTAAGGATATACCATGAATACCACCCCAGATTACAAATCGGATGTTAGCGCCGTGCCATAGCCCCCCCAGCAGCATGGTTACTAGTAGGTTTGCATAGGTGCGAACGGTTCCCTTTCGGTTACCTCCAAGCGGTATGTATAGGTAGTCGCGCAACCACGATGAGAGTGAGATATGCCATCGATGCCAGAAATCGGTAATGTTTACCGCCTTGTAGGGTGAGTTAAAGTTGATGGGCAGCCGAAATCCCAAAAGCAGGGCTACCCCAATGGCCATGTCGGTATAGCCTGAGAAATCGCAGTAAATTTGAACCGAGTATCCATAGGTGGCCAGCAGGTTTTCGAAACCCGAGTAGCTTAGCGGGCTAGCAAAAACCCTGTCAACAAAGTTTATCGATATGTAGTCCGATATTACCACCTTTTTAATCATTCCATTAAGGATTAGGAACAAGGCGTAGCCAAATTCCCTTTGGGTAAGGCTATACTTTTTGTACAGCTGGGGAATAAATTCGGCAGCCCTAACAATAGGGCCGGCCACCAGCTGAGGGAAGAAGGAGACGTAAAACCCAAAGTCCACAATGTTCTTAACTGGCTCAACCTTTCGTCTGTAGATATCAACTGTGTAGCTAATGGTTTGGAAGGTGAAGAATGATATGCCCACGGGTAGCACTATGGAGGCAACATCGAGCGATGTTCCAAAAATTTTGTTTGACCAATGCGACAGGAAATTGAATGGCTGAAGTTCAGTTCCAGCAAGGCTATTCACTGTATCGGTAAAAAAATAGCTGTACTTAAAAAACGATAGTACGGCAAGGTTTATAAAAACGCTAATGGCTACCAGGCTCTTGCGCTTCCAATGTATTTTCGATGAATGGATTAGCTGACCCAAAATATAGTCGCAAACGGTCGAGAATATTAAAAGGATAAAAAACAGACCGCTCGACTTGAAGTAGAAGAAGAAGCTGAAGATGAGCAAATACAAGCTGCGAAGGTATCGGGTTTTGTATACCAGCGAGTACCCTAACAGCAGTATAGCAAAAAATAGCCAGAAGCTACCCTCGGTAAAAATCAGCGGGCGTTCCTCGTTGTAGGTTAAAAACTGCCTTATGTACTCTCCAATGCTACTCATTTATCGATAGTAGTTTCTGGTCAATAAGGATTGGGTTCCCATTGTCGAGCTTGGTTAGGGCCTCAAACAGCAGCGCCCCCTTTAGCCGATATCCCTTTCTGTTGAGGTGGAGCATGTCGGGAGCAGAAAGCCCCTTCTCTGCCCAGTACTCAATGCTTCCAGCACCGCCCATAACCTCAAAAAAATCCCATACTCCACAGCCCTGATTTTGCGCCACATCCAGAATTACACCTTGGGCAGCCATGATGGAGCTATTGTGCTCCGTTCTGTTAATCAGGTGGTCGCCGGGGGTGGTTAGTATAAGCATGCTGCTAGGAGTTACCGATCTTATTTTTGATATTAGCTGCTCAAGATTTCTCTTGAAGGTTATTGGGCAAAAGGCAGGGTTATATACATCGTTTGTGCCCAACGAAATAATTGTAATCGATGGATTTATGGCAGCCACCTGATGTGTGAAAAGATCAGATTTCAGAAACGTGCTCAACGAAGCTCCATTTACCCCTGCGGCATGGTATAACAGCTTCGACCTGCTGTTAGTGAGCTCAATCGCGTGCAGATTAAGCGCTGCCCTAGCATATGGGTTGATGCTGTTGCCTATCGTTACGGTGTTGGTTGGAGCAGTAAGCTGATAGGTTGCACTAGTCATATCCCTATGAATAAGGGTTCCATCATTCTCTACAAATGGGAATATTTGCGTATCGTCAGCATCAAAAAATATCCGAACCCTGTCGAAATAGTGCGACCTGTCGGTCTGGTCATTCAGCCTGATGGAAAGCTCACTTCCCCAATCGCTCGATTGGGCCGACACCCCAAAAATACCTACCCTTGGGGTGTTAATAATCCTTTTCCATGTCCCCTTCCATGTTACGCTATAGTCATCGGGATTATTAGAGCCAATCATTTGGTGCGGAAAGGTAAATCCTCTTGCGCAGTTATCATCGTTAAGCCATGAGGCCAGAAGTTTACGGGTCTCGCCCGTAAAAACGTCTGCTTGAACGTGTGAGTCGCCAATATGTAGAATGGTTAATAGGCTACTTCCGGTTTGCGATGCTTTTACTAATCGCGAGAACTGGCCGGAAATGTCAGTTGCTTGAGAATGCTTTATCTCATTCAAATCAAAATTGATAAACCAAAGGGGCTCATTAGCAAGCATACGCTGACTTCTGATTGATGTTTTTTGAGGCATCAAACATAGAAGCAATACCAAAAGTAAGGTTGTTGTAGCACCCAGCCATTTATTACGTGTCGATACTTTAGTATTGCTAATCATCTGATTTTTTTGATACAATTAAAATATATATATGCACAAGTAAAACAGCATAATAATATAATTATGCTTAGCTAAGTAGTCTATTCATTGTTTAATTCGTACTCTCTTAATGATTCCATTAGAGCAGAGTAAAACATCTCGGCAATAAGATTTGAGCCTCGCAGGGTAAAGTGAATAAAATCTTTTGATGCCAGTGGGGGTGATGCAAATGCCCAAGCGGGCATTGAGTTCCTCCCGCCCATCGCCTCATAACAGTCCCAGAATGCAGCTCCGGCCCTGAATGCCGCATCCCTTTGGGCATCCCTAATCTTCTCAATGTTGGGATACGAAACGAATTGTCCTCCCTCGCGCCATGCCATATCCGAAACGCCTATAAGTAGCACCGATACATCGGGCAAAGCCCTTTTTATTGCACGTATCTGTTGGTACATCTGGTTTTCGTAGTAGCTGTAGCTGTCAACAATATGTGGCACAACGTTCACCCCAAACTGAAGTATTACTAGCTTAGGGTTTACCTGCTGAAACGCTGTATTAAGCGAATGCTCATCGGCACGAGTGAAGTCAGTGCCTGAGCTGCCCCTAATGGCAATGTTATCGACTAAAACTCCTGTTGGCGACTCCAGTGAAATGCCGTAAATGTGAGGACTTTCGTCTCCCTTAAAGTCGAGTTGAAAATAGTTTTGGGCAAGCGGAATGCTCCAACGGATATTTTGCATCTCTAAAGAGGGGGCAATCATCTCACCATCCTGAGTTTCGCCACCATAGCTAATCGAAAGCATAAACGGTTCTGTTGCTTGTCCATAGAATACCTTGCACTGTGTAAAGTTTCGTGGGTTCGAGGAGTGTCGTCCGCGGCGCTCAAATCTAATCCAGGCCTCGTTGAAACCTCCCTTGGGGTTACGCTTCCATTGTGTAAATACTGAATATCCGCCAAGTAATCCAAAACGATGTTCAACGCCACCCCGACCCAAGTCGGCTATAAGCGTTTGTCGCCAGTTACCCGAGGTGGTTTGGTACACCATGCCCGGCTGATAGCTGTGAGGAACTGCATGAAGTAACCCCACTCCAGTTCCGCCAAAGCGTGATTGAAGGCGAAGCCTAAGGAACGATGTAATCCTATCGCCCTCAATTTGTGAGTCGCCGTAGTGCATCACCCTCACTTGCTGGTTTTTAGCCTTGCCGCTGACCAACGAGCTAAAGAATGATTCAAGGGCATCGAACGAAGAGTCGGGAAATTGGATTGGAGTAAGCCTGTTTTTAAGTATATCAACAGTAACACTTGTGCGTATTGGCTGATCTGTGCCGCTTAAAGTATCGGTTAGGTAAGGGGCTGTGGAGTCTACCGTTTCAAATACATCAACATCATCCCATATAAAGGAAGTGTCCAGGCTGCTTCGCTTGGAAATGCTGTCGAGGTACATTTCGAGCAACGCCAACTCGGGGTGGAGTTGAAAGCTGGAAGCGTGCGAGGCTGAGTCGAAACCCAGTAGCTGGTGAATTGTAGGGTAATGAACCCTGTATGAGCCAATCTTTATGCCCCCCTTTGGCATGAAAAAACTTACCGCAGCAAGGGCTGCGATAAGTATGGTGAGAATGAGGAAAAGCTTAATTGGCTTTACCATAGGTCTTCGCTGATTTCCTTCGTTTTTTTATGATCTAAATATACAATTTTTGCAATACTTAGCATCAAAAACAAACGAAATCAGCTTGTGGTTAGGCCTTGGGCTTAATCTTAAGTGTTTGTCCGGGCACTAACCTATCCGAAGAAAGATTGTTAATCCTTTTTAAATCGGCAGCGCTAACCCCAGGGTATTGCTTAGCAATATCCCAAAGGGTGTCGCCACGCTGAACCCTGTGGTACAGGTAATTGGAATCTGCTCCCTCGGGAGGGCTTACTTGACTTGCTCGCTGAGCGGGAACGTAAATGGTGAGGTTCTGCCCAACACGTATTAAGCTACCTCTAATGTTATTCCATCCACGAAGTTGCGCTACGCTTACCCCATGGCGCTCGGCAATGGTGCCTAGTACATCACCTTCCTTTACTTTGTATGTTATCCGCTGGCTACCCGAAGGTACATTGTGTTGATATGATGCCGTGTACCGGCTTGGGCTTACCACGTTGTTGGGGTTAAAGTATACCGTATCTTTGTAGGCAAAAATCTCGTCCTGCCTATCAATAAATGGGCCTACTGCCTCGAAGGGCAACTTGAGCGAGAGCTGTTTTTGCTTGGCTGGGATGATGTCCACTTTGTACTGTGGATTCAGGTCGCGAAGCGTTTTAAGGGGAATCCCCAGCACCTGTGAAACCTGCTCTAAATGGAGCATCCCCGACACCATTACCGTATCTACTGTGGATGGAAGCGACATGGGCACTGGTCGCATATTGTGCTCGCGGTGATAGTGAAATGCATAGGTGGCTGCAATGAATGCAGGAACATACCCCCTGGTTTCTCGGGGCAAATAGTAGTATATATCCCAGTAGTTACGTTTACCACCTGCCCTGCGGATTGCTTTATTCACATTGCCGGGGCCACAGTTGTATGCTGCAATTACTAGGGTCCAATCGCCATAAATAGCGTAAAGGTCTTTCAGAAAGCGGGCGGCCGCATGGCTCGATGCAATGGGGTCGCGCCTCTCATCAATATATGAGTTTATGGTGAGGTTGTACATCCGGCCAGTGCCGTACATAAACTGCCATATACCGGTTGCCCCAACACGCGAAACGGCTCTTGGGTTCAGCGCCGACTCCACCACGGGAAGTATACGTAGCTCAATCGGAAGCTGGTGTAAGTCAAGTATTTCCTCAAAAATGGGCATGTAAAACTCGGCCAGGCCAAGCATTACTTGAACCCTGTCGCGTTGCTGGTTGGTGTATACGTTGATGAAATTCCGAACTATACTGTTGTATGGTAAGTCGAATATAGAGTTGATGGCCGCCAGACGTTTGATATACACTGAATCGGGTAGGAGAGCCGAATCGTAGGCAAGGCCCTCGGGTTCTATTACCGAGAGCAAATTGGCCGAATCTTGTCCAGCCTGAACGTACCATAGGTTTAGTAGGCTGTCGAGGTTGGTGCTAAAGTGCGATATCAAGCCAAGCCCTTCCATTGTAGAGTCTCTTAGCACCGGGATGGTATCGCGTGTTGCAAATGATTTTGATGAAAATGTTGCTATACCTATGGCTACTGCTAGCCCCAATGTAATTCGTTTCATAGCATGTTAGAAATTAAGGTTTAAACGTAAGCCTACGGTTAGGTTTTGGCTAGGTTTTTTTGCCATTGCGTTGTTGAAAATCATCGGCTCAAAGTTAAACGCTAGGTCATCGCTAATATCCCAATCGAAAAAGTGGGCATCAACATATGCGTCAATTATGTTTAAAAGGTAAAAGCCTGCCATACCTATAATGGCAAGGTCGCGATTTCGCCTGTAGCCATTGCGAAGATATATTAGATCCGACTCCGATCGAGTTTGACCAAATTCGTTATTAGGGTATTCCAACAGGGCCGTTCCAAATCTTTTGTACCCTCGCTGGTTAAAATCCACCACATAGTATATTGATGCAATACCACCATATACAAAGGGTAGTTTCCATGGATTTTGATTGTATACCTGCCCCATGCCCGGTAGCAATGCAGATAGAACTGAGGCCGTTAGTGGAGAGTGTTTCTCTTTATTCCGAACGATTAAAGCATCGGCAACGCTAGCAATGTAAAAAGCAGCTGCCCCTGCATAGTATAGATTGCGCTGAATTTTCTGTTGAGTCCATTGTTCTTCAAATCGGTACTTCTCCTGGGGGCTGTAAAAGGGCTGGTTGTACTCGTTAAGCGTGGCGTGGTACTTGTCGTTGGCTTGCAAACCCAAGTATACCATCGATCCCATTCCCGAATAAAAGATTGGGATTTTCCAGTACTGCCTGTTTATTACTTGCCCCGAACCCGGTAGCACTTGTGATGCTAACCATACCTTTGCATTCGATAGTGAGTCCAGCCTTGAGGGTTCAGCAGCGTGGCCCTGAGGGCTAACAAAAAATAAAAGCAGGGCAATCATTAGATGATGCCCCTTTTTTGTAAATATCCTCTCGATGTGTGAAAATACTCTCAAAGCCCAAGCTGTTTCTGTTGGTGTGAACGCAGAACCGAATAGATTTATTACTCGCCGAAACGATTAAATCTTTCCATTAGCTCTTCAAGCTCTCCCTGAGTGCGGTAGTTGATCACAATTTTTCCGCTTCCCTTTTTCCCTGGCTTTACTTCTATCCCCCAGCCAAAAACACTTTGAAGTTTTTTCTGAAAGTTGTCTAGCTCCTCGGGAATTTCAGCTTTGCCTTCGGCTGGCTTGTCGTCCTTACCTCTTGGTTGTGAGGGTTCAGCAATGGTTTTCGCTATCTCTTCGGTTTTACGAACGGAAAGATCTTCATCTAAAATCTTCTGAAATATGCTTAGCTGATGATCCTTGCTCTCCAGCGAAATTAGAGCGCGGGCATGCCCCATGCTCAGCTTACGATCCCTTAACCCCAGCTGAATTTCGGCTGGGAGTTTTAGGAGACGGAGGTAGTTGGTAACGGTTGCACGCTTTTTCCCCACCCTTTCCGATAGGTTATCGTGGGTAAGCTTGCACTCGTCAATTAGCCGTTGGTAGCTTATGGCAACCTCTATTGCATCCAGGTCTTCGCGCTGGATATTTTCAACCAAGGCCATCTCTAGCATCCCTTGGTCGTTGGCGGTACGAATAAATGCTGGTACGGTTTTCAACCCAGCTAGCTTGGCTGCACGCAGGCGGCGTTCGCCCGATATTAGCTGGTAGCCACCATCGAGCTGCCTTACCGTCAGGGGCTGAATTATCCCCAACTCTTTAATCGAGTCGGATAGTTCCTGAAGCGCCTCTTTGTCGAATGTAGTACGGGGTTGAAAGGGGTTGGCCTCTATCTCGTTGATATCAACTTCTTTTACCGAATCGTTATTTTCTGATTCTTCCCTAGCCTCTGTGCGTTGCTTGGGCGACTCGGCATCCTCAATAAGTGCTCCCAGTCCGCGTCCTAATGCCTGTTTCTTGACCATCGTATAAAATTCACTGAAAAGGTAACTGTGTGATTGTGTTTACTTGTTGTCTGAATCGGCTACCTCAGCCACCTCGTTTTTGTGAAGCATCTCCCGGGCAAGGTTAAGGTAGTTAGTCGATCCGGTTGACGCAGCATCGTATAGGATTACTGGTTTGCCGTAGCTTGGCGCTTCGCTTAGCTTGATGTTTCGCTGAATAATGGTTTCAAAAACCATTTGCTGGAAATGCTTCTTAACCTCATCAACCACCTGGTTCGAAAGGCGTAGGCGTGCATCGTACATGGTGAGCAGGAACCCCTCAATTTTAAGCTCGGGGTTCAAGCGAGTTTGGATTATTTTGATGGTGTTTAGCAGCTTTCCAAGCCCCTCGAGTGCAAAATATTCGCACTGAACAGGAATAATTACTGAGTCAGCAGCAGTAAGGGCATTAACCGTGATAAGCCCTAATGAGGGAGAACAGTCAATTAGTATGTAATCGTAGTTGTCTCTTAACTTCGCGATTACTGACTTGAGCATTTGCTCCCGGTTGGGCATATTTAGCATCTCAATCTCAGCCCCTACAAGGTCGATATGGGAAGGGATAAGATCGAGCCCCTCAATCTCACTTTTCAGTATGGTATCGTTTGGGTTGACCCCGTCCACAAGGCATTCGTAAATGCTGTTTTCCACATTACGCAAATCAAATCCTGTCCCCGAAGTGGCGTTAGCCTGTGGGTCAGCATCAATGAGCAGAACCTTTTTTTCAAGAACTGCTAAGCTGGCTGCGAGATTAATTGCGGTTGTTGTTTTGCCCACTCCGCCCTTTTGGTTTGCTAGCGCTATTACTTTTCCCATAACGTAAAGAGTTTATTTCAAGTGATATTTTTTAAAACGCAAAGTTATCCGATGTGTTAAACTGCTGGCAATTTTAGGGGCTACTAATATAAACATTGCGGTTGAACTTACCAACATGTTATTAACAATTCGCCTGAGGTTAGACCCACAAAAGTAGCAAATCTTTGCAAAAAAATGCATCAATAGATACATTAGCCCTTGGCTAATGTTCTTAAATATACATATTTTAGCTAAAATTTTTTTTGGTCAAAGTGAAGGATTGGTTTGTGATAATAAATCCAGAGGCCGGCTCGGGTAGGGGAGAGCGTGATTGGCCTGCTATTAAAGCGTTGCTCGAGAAGCATCTGCTCAAATTCGATTTTGTTTTTACTCAACGTAAGCACCATGCCGTAGAAATTACCGTTAGGGCCATTAGGGGTGGGTATCGAAAGATTATATGTGTAGGCGGCGATGGTACGCATAACGAGATTGTAAATGGGGTGTTTATTCAGCAGGAGGTTCCTACTCACGATGTTACTATTGCTACCGTGGCGGTGGGCACTGGGAACGACTGGGCGAAGACCTTCTTTATCCCAGAAGATTACGAGGCTTGTATTTTAGCCATTAAAGAGGGCAATACCTTTGTGCAGGATGTGGGCAAGGTTGAGTATTTTGAGGCGCGCGTGAAGCAAGCACGGTACTTTGCCAATGCGGCTGGAGTGGGCTTTGATGCGGATGTAGCCAAGGCAACAAATAGGTTGAAGGAGGATGGGCGAAAGGGTCGGTTGCTATACCTGGTGAGCATGATTAAAACCCTGGTCGTGTTTAGATCTTCTGCAGCAAAGCTGCAAATTGATGGGGCTGAACATGGTGGTGAGTTTTTTAGCGTTACCCTTGGCATAGGTAAGTACAATGGCGGAGGGATGATGCAAACACCCAACGCGTTGCCCGGCGATGGCCTTTTCGACGTAACTCTTATCCGAAGGGTAAACCGGCTCAATGTTTTATGGAATGTTTTTAAGCTATATAATGGGAAAATTCTTAGGCATTCAAAAGTAGTGGGGCACAAGGCAGCTAGCGTAAGAATTACTGCAAAGCCATCTTTTAATCTCGAGGCCGATGGGGAGTCACTGGGTACGTCACCGTTCGTCTTTAAATCTATCCCCAAAAGTATAAGGGTTGTTGTTGGTGCCGATTTCTCGAACCTACGGCTACCCCAAGCAGCTATTTATACCGATTAAGTGTTCCTTGCTACATCGGATCCACATCGGGTAGTATAAACAGCCCCCTAAAGGGTTGGTACTCTTTTATCCTGTCGAATTCTGTGTGTAGAATTGTTTTTGCCTTATGTAGATCGATGTTTCGTTCTAACTTCAGCAGTATATCCTTTATGTAAAAATTCTGGATTCTGTTTATTAGCGGATCTTCTGGCCCCAGCACGCGTTGTTTAAAGATAGCCCTTAGGTTTCTCGATAGCTGCTCGGCTGCCACATCAAGCGTTTTGTGGTTGCGGTGTTTCAGGGTTACCTTTATAAGTCGATAGTAGGGCGGGTACTGATAGTTTTTCCGTTCTAATAGTTGCTGTTTAAAAAGCCCCTCGAAATCATTTTCAATTACCTGCGTAATTACTGGATGCTTTGGATTTGACGTTTGAATAATCACCTTTCCCTGCTTGTGCCTGCGCCCCGCTCTGCCGCTTACCTGGGCCATGAGCTGGTAGCTGCGCTCGTAGGCTCTAAAGTCGGGGAAGTTAAGCATATTGTCGGCGTTAAGGATACCAACCAGACTTACCCTATCGAAATCGAGCCCTTTGGTTACCATTTGGGTGCCAATAAGTATGTCCACCTTGCCATTCTCGAAATCGCCAATAATCCTTTCGTACGAGTTGCGGCTGCGGGTAGAGTCTAGATCCATGCGCTCAATGCTTGCGGTTGGGAAAAATATGGCCAGCTCCTCCTCAACCTTTTCGGTTCCAAATCCTTTGGTGCTAAGCCTGTTGCTGCCGCAAGCCAAGCATAAGGTTGGGTTTTGCATAGCAAATCCGCAGTAGTGGCAAACCAGCTGGTTGCTATGCTTGTGCAGAGTAAGGCTCACGTTGCAATGCTTGCATTGTGGTATCCAAGCGCACTCATCGCACTCCACAAAAGGCGAGTAGCCCCTGCGGTTTTGAAAAAGTATAACCTGTTCGCCGTTAGCCAGGCTTTCCTCAATGGAATCGAGCAGCTGTGGGGCAAACATCGATTTCATCAACTTCTTTTTGCGGGCCATCAGCGTGTCAACTACTGCAATCTGAGGGAGGCTTATTCCCTCAAATCTTTCAGTAATGGTCACCAGGCCGTACTTGCCAATCTGCGCATTGTAAAATGTCTCAACCGATGGGGTAGCTGTACCCAGCAGCACCTTGGCTCCAAATTGTTGGGCCAATACAATGGCCGAATCTCTGGCGTGATATCGGGGAGCAGGGTTAAACTGTTTAAACGTGTTTTCATGCTCCTCGTCTACAATTACTAGCCCTAAGCGTTTAAATGGAAGGAATATGGAGGATCGAACGCCAATTATTATGTCGTAAGCTGGTTTGTCGGGGGAGTTGCCATCGTGTAGTAGGCTTTGGTAAACCTCAACCCGCTGATTGTCGCTAAACTTGCTGTGGTAAATTCCAACGCGATTGCCAAAGAATCGCTTTAGGCGATTAATGATTTGTGCAGTAAGTGCAATCTCGGGTAGCAGGTATAGTACCTGTTTGCCCTTCGATATCTGATCTTGTATTAGTTTTATGTAGATTTCGGTTTTTCCGCTTGAGGTTACCCCATGGAGGAGAACTACCTTTTTGTCTGAGAATTCTTGATTGATCTGCTCGTAAGCTGTGGTTTGGGCTGGCGATAGGCTTAGGGTTGTTGTGTCCTCATCTTCCTCCATATTCAGCCGCGAAACTTCTCGTGTTTCAACTTCAAAAATATCTTTCTCAACCAATGCCTTAAAGGTTGCTGGCGATACGTTGGCTTTATCAACCAGATCTTTTTTGATAATCGAGCTGGTGAACGTTCCTTGCTGGGGAGCCGTGAGGGCAAGAAACGCCATTAGCATCTTTTGTTGTGCTTGCGCCCTTGCTAGCTGCTCGAAAACCTGATTTACATCATGGTCGGTCTTGAGCCTAGGGTGTAACCTTACATACGTTTCGAGTTTAGATTTAAATGCAGGCTCTATCCTTTCGTTTATGGAGAGGATTTTCTT
>JAVERU010000225.1:0-2778 GCA_034006965.1 Tenuifilaceae bacterium | reverse complement strand
GAGTACATCGTCCTCCGAAAGGCCAGTGAAAATCTCGTAAGGGGCACCATTGTATAGGCCAACAAACGCAATCCAGTTCTCATGGTTGTTTTTGAAACGAATCACGTCGCAATCGAGTACGGGTGGCCTCTTAGAGGGAGCTCCGACATTGTCGCTGTTCTCCTTCTTTTTTGATGAGATCAGCACCCCATCGCGTGACCCTTCGCGGTACACGGTACAGCCTTTGCAGCCGCTTTCCCAGGCGGTTTGGTAAACCTTCGATACCATTTCCTCCGACACATCGGCCGGCAGGTTAACGGTTACGCTAATGGAGTGGTCAACCCATTTCTGAATCATCCCCTGCATTTTCACCTTGCTAACCCAGTCCACGTCATTAGATGAAGCTTTGTGGTAAGGCGACTTCTCAATAAGTTTTTGCACCTCTTCCTCGGAGTAGCCTTTTACCTCCTCGGTGTTGTAGCCATTTGTTTCGAGCCAAGTTAAAAACTTGTGATGAAACACGTTATACTCTTCCCAAGAATCGCCCACCTCGTCGGTAAACGAAACGGTTACGTTTTGGTCGTTGGGGTTTACCTTGCGGCGGCGCTTATAAAATGGCATGAATACCGGCTCAATGCCCGAAGTGGTTTGGGTCATTAGGCTTGTGGTGCCCGTGGGCGCTATGGTAAGTAGGGCGATGTTGCGGCGACCATATTTTACCATATCGTTGTAAAGTTCCTCATCTTGCTCCTTTATCCTATTGATAAAGGGGTTGTTTTTTTCGCGTTGCGCATCGTAAATTGGGAATGGACCCCGATCGCGTGCTAGATGAACGGACGAGCGGTACGCCTCAACGGCCAA
The DNA here is from genome assembly GCA_034006965.1 of Tenuifilaceae bacterium. Classification (GTDB taxonomy): domain Bacteria; phylum Bacteroidota; class Bacteroidia; order Bacteroidales; family Tenuifilaceae; genus Perlabentimonas. The sequence continues at coordinate 1,938 of JAVERU010000225.1, read as the reverse complement.
TGTTTTTTGCACCTCAACGGCAAAGTCGATACCGTTGTCGGAACCGTACTGCAGACCTAGTGCTGCAAGCATATCACCCTCGGCGGTTATGCCAATACCTGTTCTGCGTCCCTGAATGGCCTTTTGGCGAATTTTGCTCCATAGGTTACTCTCCACGGCCTTGATCTCCTCGTCCTCCGGATCGCGATCAATCTTGGCCTGGATGGCATCAATCTTCTCTAGCTCCAGGTCGATAATATCATCCATTATGCGTTGTGCCGAGTGCACGTGCTTTGTAAACAGATCGAAGTTGAATTTTGCCTCGGCCGTGAATGGTTTTTCTACGTAGCCGTATAGGTTTAGGGCCAGCAAGCGGCAGCTGTCGTAGGGGCAAAGCGGAATCTCGCCACAGGGGTTGGTCGACACCGTGCGGAAACCAAGATCGGCATAGCTGTCGGGTACCGACTCGCGGATAACGGTATCCCAGAATAGCACACCGGGCTCGGCCGATTTCCACGCGTTGTGGATTATTTTTTTCCATATTGACTGGGCGTCAACCTCTTTGCGATACTTAGGGTTATCGGAGTTTACGGGGTATTGCTGCACGTAGGGTTTCCCCTCGATGGCAGCCTGCATAAACTCGTCATCAATTTTTACCGATACGTTGGCGCCTGTTATTTTGCCGGCCTCCATCTTGGCATCGATAAACTTTTCGGCATCGGGATGTTTACTCGATATGGAAAGCATTAGCGCACCACGACGACCATCCTGCGCCACCTCGCGGGTGGAGTTGGAGTATCGCTCCATGAAGGGCACCACCCCGGTTGATGTTAGCGCGCTGTTTAGCACAGGGCTTCCCTTTGGTCGGATGTGCGAGAGGTCGTGACCTACGCCACCCCGGCGCTTCATGAGCTGCACCTGCTCCTCATCAATCTTCATAATGCCACCGTAGGAGTCGGCATCGCCTTTGGGGCCAATTACAAAGCAGTTGGAAAGGCTTGCTATTTGGTATGGGTTACCAATGCCCGTCATGGGGCCACCCTGAGGGACAATATACTTGAACTCCTTTAGCAGATCAAATATATCCTCCTCGCTCATAGGGTTGGGGTACTTCTGTTCAATGCGGGCTATCTCTCGGGCCAGGCGCCTATGCATATCATCGGGCGATTTCTCAAAAATATTTCCGTACGAGTCTTTTAGCGCGTACTTGCTAACCCAAACCTTTGCAGCCATCTCATCGCCCTTAAAGTAGACTGTTGATGCGGCCATCGCCTCATCGAAGGAATAGGTTTTTAACTTCTCTTTAATCTCATTCATTACTGGAACATCTCCCTTGTTCATATTGGTATGTCGGTTTTTTATTATTGGAATCGAAGGAAAATTTTATAATGCTGAGAAAAAGCATGGTAGGTATTTTTCGCAGCACAGCAAAAGCGATTGCAAGGTATGAAACCCAATCCACATAATCCAAGCTTTGCCAATTGAAGAAATAAACAATCTAGCAAAGTTATTAACACCTTATATTACAGATAAACAAATAGTTACCAAACAGACTGATGCATAAGGCATAGTGTTAAAAGAGCTGATTTTATCAGCAAACGGGGTTAATAATGCCCAATGGGTAGAGGTTTTGTTAGCTGCTTTTCGGTGGGGCTTTTAAAATATAATGATTGTCCGCTATAATACCTAAAACCTTAGCGTCATGGCGAACCACGAAGTGCTCAATGAAGTCAAACCCTTGCTTTTTAAGGATTGAAGCAATCTCTATTGAGTTGAATAACAAATGATTGCTTAGTTGCAAAAAACGCCCCCTGCCTGCCGCCTGCCTTTGCCGGCAGACAGGCGGCCATAGCCGTCAAGCTAAGCAATTTTCAATACCCTCGTAGAGCCTGCCTGGCTGGCAGACAGGGGTTGATAGCGATTGGGTTTAAATAGCAAAACCTAAAGCACCCCTGCCTT
>JAVERU010000224.1:0-2781 GCA_034006965.1 Tenuifilaceae bacterium | reverse complement strand
AAAATACTCCTCCTCAAACATGTCGGAGATTTTCCATCGTTTAACGTATTTGCCTAAGGGGGCAAGCTCCTCGCGAATATCGCCACCTTTCAGCGCAATGATGCCATTGGGCAAATGATTGTAGCCACCGGGCTTAACCTTACCCCGAACCCATCCCATGATGGTGAGCATGGGGGCAACCGCACGGGTAACCACAAAATCGAAAGTGTCTTTCAGCTCCTCGGCCCTAGCCTTTTGGGCCACAACATTAGTAAGCTGCAAGCTGCTCGACACCTCGTTAACCACGGTTATCTTTTTACCAATGGAGTCGACCAGCGTAAAGCTAACCGCCGGGAAAAGTATGGCCAACGGAATGCCGGGAAATCCTCCCCCGGTTCCCACATCGAGTATGCGTGTACCCTTGGCAAACGATATAACCTTGGCAATGGCCAATGAATGCAGCACGTGGTGGATGTATAGCTTATCGATATCCTTACGCGACACCACGTTAATCTTGGCGTTCCAATCGGTGTATAGCTCTTGCAGCATACCGAACTGCTGTCGCTGCTGAGTGGTAAGCTCGGGGAAATACTTCAGAATAGCTTCCATTACTGTGTTATGGCTTGTGGGGGCTATTGGATAGAATGTTGAACAGCAGCTCGCGGGCTCTAAAGAGTTGGGCCTTCACGGTGCCTAAGGGCAGTTCCAACTCATCGGAAATCTCTTCGTACGAGTACTCTTTGAAGTAACGAAGCTCAATGAGCTTACGATAGCGAGGCTTAAGCTTCAAAACCACCTCCTTAACTAGCTGAATGTTCTGTATCTTTATAAGGCTTTCCTCGGGGTCTAACGAACCCGATTGCAGGTTAGTAGCAGGTATTGAGGCTACTCCATCAACATCCTCTGTTGGTTGATCAATGGAAATAATATTCGCTCTACGCTTTCGGATAAAGTCTATACAGTTATTCGTGGCAATCTTGAAAAGCCAAGTGCTAAATGCAAAGTTTGGTGTGTACTGGTTAATGCTTTTAAAGGCTTTGCCAAAAGCCTCGATGGTAAGATCCTCGGCATCACTTTTATTGTTAACCATCTTGAGTAGCATGAAGTAAATAGCATCTCGATACCTCTCCAAAAGCTCGGCATAGGCCTTCTGGTCACCATTAATGGCCTGATCAACCAGCCTTAAGTCGTACTTAGCCTTATCGGAAAGGTTTAGGCCTAGTTCCATTTACTACGTTTTTTGGTTAAGCTATTTGCTAATAAAAGTACGCCTGTATACAGCGGCGAAAACAAATCATAAACGAACGAAAGTAGAAATATTTTCCTTTCGTTCAAACGGTTCATTGCAATTTTCAGAATAATACTTGTAATTAATAGCCTAAATAGCATAATGCCACCAACAACCATCAGGTAGTTTTGGTTCAATAGCAGCAGAATGCCTGCACACCAGAACAACAATTTGGAAAAAGGCTCAAGCCCTAACCACACTTTTATTCCTGTTCTGTATTTGGGTGAAGTTGAAAGATGTCGACGTTTTTGATTAACCCACTCTTTAAAGGTAGCGCTGGCCACTGATCGGGTGTGTGCCATATGGGATAATTCCACGCAGGTGTTTGCTTTTTTGGATACCTGCTGAACAAAAAGATCGTCATCGCCAGAAAGCATATGGTTATGGTTGGCAAATCCTTTATTTTCGAAAAACAGCTCCTTTTTATAGGCTAAATTTCTACCAACGCCCATATACGGCAACCCGAATTTGGCAAAGCCAAGGTACTGCATGGCAATATAAAAGGTATCGAAACGTATTAAGCGATTTAGTAAACCCCTACCCTTTGAGTACCCTCCATACCCAAGCACCACTTGGTTTGGAGCCTTGAAATTTTTAGCCATTTCGCGTATCCAGTACTTGCTAGCGGGTTTACAATCGGCGTCGGTAAGCAGCAGCCAGCTATGCTTTGCTGCTTTTATGCCTACCGTTAAGGCTAACTTTTTCCCATGCCTAAACTTATTGTCGGGCTTTATGGTAGTTGTCCTTAGGTGTGGATACTTTTCAGCCAGTCGCCTAAGCACCATATCCGTGTTATCAACAGAACAATCATCAACCACCACAACCTCAAAGGTTGGGTATTCCTGCTCAAGCACAAGAGGAAGAAGCTGCTCTAGGTTTTCCTCCTCATTTCGTGCGCAAATCACAACCGACACTGGAGGAGACTCATCGATTGTGTTCACCAACTTATTGCTACGCTTGGTTGCAACCCTTACGTATATTAAAAGGTAGTAAAACAGCTGAACGAAAACAGAAAAAATTAAAACGATAAAAAGGATCAACTCGTAAGTTGTTAACTGAGAGATAAAATCATTCACAACAAGGGGTGTTATATTTGTCAGCAATTTTATTAAAGATTTTTATCATAGGCAAGGTAAATCCATCAACAAAAGTATTTATAACAATTTCTGCTATCTTTGAGGCCTACAAATGATCAAATTACACCAATGCAATTCAACATAAATTCTTTAGCAGCAAACAGTAACGCCCGCAGTGGCCTTATCACTACAGACCATGGCCAAATTCCCACCCCAATCTTTATGCCTGTTGGGACTGTGGGTAGCGTTAAGGGAATTAACCACAGGGAGCTGGAGAATGATATTGATGCAAAAATAATTCTGGGTAACACGTACCACCTGTACCTCAGGCCGGGGCTAGATATACTACGGGGTGCCGGAGGGTTACATAGTTTCATATCATGGAATAGGCCCATACTTACCGACAGCGGAGGATACCAAGTGTTCTCGCTAGCCGCA
>JAVERU010000223.1:0-2790 GCA_034006965.1 Tenuifilaceae bacterium | reverse complement strand
CTTCATTTCGCACGCTTGGAATAAATCCATTGTCGGTAAGGAATCGGGTTACGTTTTTCATAGAGGTTTCGTTATCGATCAGAACCTCAAGGGTTTCGTTATCACCCATCTCGCCAAGGGCTTTCTTGGTCATGATTAGGGGTTTTGGGCAAAGTTCGCCCTTTGCATCTACTGTTCTCATAATTTAATTTATCTTTTTGAAACACAGAGGCGCGGAGGCACAGAGTGTAATATTAAAAAGTTAAAATTGGTATTCTAGCCATTTGCATATTGACTATACATACCTCAGCTCCTCTGCGTATTTTTTTTTCGCTCATTTAATTTCCTCAAGACTTCCAGAGTGTAATCAACCTCAGCGATTGTGTTAAAACATCCAAAGCTAAAGCGAGCGGAACCCTGAGGGAAAGTCCCTAAAGCCCTATGGGCTAATGGAGCGCAATGTAAGCCGGGACGAATCATTATACCATACTCACTATCGAGAGCAAAGGCCAAATCGCTTGGAGAATAGCCTTGCAAATTTAGCGAAACTACTCCTACCCGAAGGCTACCCATCGCTGTTCTTTGAACATCAATTGTTGAAATAGTTTTCAATCCTTTAACAAATCTGTGAGTTAGAAGTTGAATATGGGCTTGAATATTATCGAAGCCTTTACCTAGAATAAAATCAACCCCAGCTTTAAGCCCAACAATCCCTACGGTATTGAGCGTACCAGCTTCAAGCCTATCGGGGTAAAAGTCGGGGTGGAACTCGCTCTCGGATTGACTACCAGTGCCCCCCTGAATAAGTGGTTGTAAAAGAATATGGTTGTTAGCAACGCAAAGTCCCCCTATGCCGGTTGGCCCATACAACTTCTTATGGCCAGTAAAGGCCAGCATATCGATATTATGAGTCTGCATATCAACTGGAATAATGCCAGCAGACTGGGAAGCATCGACGAGAAATAGCAAGTTGTGGGATTTACAGATTTCACCAATTTGCTCGACGGGTAGTATGTCGCCCGAAACATTAGACGCGTGAATGGACGCCACCAGCCTTGTATTAGGTTTTATGCTCTTTTTCAGCGCATCCAAATCGAAATATCCTGATGAATTACACCCAATTACTGAAACTTCTATTATTCCCTTTGCCTCCAACTCTCTTAGTGGTCGGATGGCGGAGTTATGCTCAAAGGTTGTCGTAATCACGTGATCGCCCTTTTGCAAAACACCTTTTAAGGCGATATTTAACGAATGCGTTGCATTGGATGTGAAAATTACCCGATCGGAGTTGGGCACGTTGAATAGCTTAGCTACAAGCTCGCGAGTTTCGAACACCTCACGGGCAGCACTAATGGCCATTCGATGACCCGACCGACCAGGGCTGGCTCCGCAATCGGTTAAAAACCTTGTAATCGCCTCGATTACTTGCGGTGGCTTAGGCCACGATGTGGCTGAGTTATCGAGATATACCCTCATTTGCTTGCTTTCGGCCATTTGGTGTAATTAAGATTCTCGTTTCGAATTCGTCATCTTTCCTTAGTGATATTAGCTTCTGTGCAACCAGAATATCGGTAAGTAATGCTCTGAATCGCTTGGTACCACCAACTAGCTCCTTAAATTCAGGGATATCAATCCCATTATCACTATCGATTAGCTTCCTTAGCAACAAGGGTTTAACCTTACTGATTGTACTTGTGTGTAAAAAATCGGATTGGTAAAACTGGATTCTCCCCTCGCCTGCAAGGTACGACAGGTATAGCTTTAATCGACCCTTCTGAATTTTATTCTCCCCTGCGCGTTCCTCTATCTCCGATAGCACAGGTTTTTCCATTTCGTACTTGAGAATTTCACCCTCAAGCCAATCAATCTCGCTTTGTGTTTGCTGATTAATTTTTGGTCGATGCCCCTTTATTATATAGGTGTTAATGTGCTTATCAAGTTTCCCCTTAATAACTAGCTGTTCAAGCATAACCTCAAGGTATTCTTTTCCAGCCTTGTACTTCGACAATCCCAGCTTTCCAATAATCTCATTCAGATCGACTCCATTGGGTAGAATAGGGTTCTTTGAGTGAAAATCGCTGACTATTCGGAGCACTTTACCTTCAAATGCTTGGCTATGGGAATTATCAATAAGGATTTGTCCCACAGATGACTCAAACACCAAAAACTTACCGTTGCCAGAGCCAATCATCGTTTTAACCTCGTCTACACTTATGTGCAGTTTATCGGCTACCTCATCGGGAGTGAATGGACGCATCTCCTTTCGTAGCTCAATGCTTACCAACTCGTTGGTACATTCGTCGCTTAGTATACTTTGCGAAAGATTTTGCAGGCATTCAATTAGCTTGGGTGTGCGCTTACGATGGTGCAATGGTGAGGAATCGATAATGTAACCGCCCCCCAACGTTACATCGGCCGAGGTATTTCTGATAATAAACCTATCTCTACCCAGCAACACACTGGGCTTGTTCAGATGCAGCTGCACTATGGCCCCCTCGCCGGGCATTAACGAGTCGGCAGTTATTAGGTGCATACGCGCCTGCGTTTCGTAGGTACCAGAAATTAGCGTTACGTTGGACCACAAGGACAGAGCATCAACATTATCGAAAAGTGAAATTGTGGCATCAACCATTGTAGTCTCGGGCAGCCGTTTACTGCAGATAATTTGCCCCTTGCTAAACTCCTCACTCTTCAAACCAATTAAATTGATGGCCGCCCTATCGCCCACAATGGCCATATCGACAGGTTTACCGTGACGCTCAATGGAACGCACCCTAAGCTTTGGGTTATCGCCGGGGAGCAAGAAAACCT
>JAVERU010000055.1:0-18959 GCA_034006965.1 Tenuifilaceae bacterium | reverse complement strand
TATCGATTGGCAACACAAACACGTTAACCTCTAGCGCATCGGCGCCCGCCTCCTGAATTTTTGCAGCAAAATCAATCCACTTTGAGGCCGATATGCAGTTGATACTTGCAATAACAGGAATATCAACAGCTTCCTTAGCCTCTGATATCAGCTCAAGGTATTTCTCCACGTTGTTGCTAGTAACGTACGATTTGAGGTAGTCCTCTGCCTCGGGGTAATCGCTATGCACCGAGAGCGATCCGATCTCGTGGAGTATTTGTTCCTCAAAAAGCGACTTAAGCACAACTGCTGCTGCACCATATGCTTCGAGCTTTTTTATTGTCTCAACATTGGATGTAATGCCTGAACTGCTGACGATTATTGGGTTTTTTAAGCTAAGCCCTAGATAGGTTGTTTGTAGATTTGCCATCGGTTTACGTTTTGGAGTATAAATTTGGCTGAAAAATAGCAATTTTTTTAGTTCGCACCATAATTCCTTGCGCCAAAAATGCGGCTACCCACCCTAATCATTGTTGAACCTTCCTCGATGGCAACCTCAAAATCGCCTGACATTCCCATCGATAGGGTGTTGAAGCTAGGTTGGTTGGCAAAGTATTTTTGCTTAACATTTTTAAAGGTATCAGCCAACCCTTTAAACTCCCGCCTAACCTGCTCCATATTGTCGGTAAAGGTAGCCATACCCATTAGCCCCACAACTCGAACGTTGGCATATTCTGCCAACGCTGGGGTGGACAGCATGGTGTCGAGCTCTTGGGCAGAGAGGCCAAACTTAGTATCCTCTTCGGCAATATGAACCTGAAGCAGGCAGTCGATAACCCTATCATTCTTGGCACCGCACTTGTTAATTTCCTTCAGCAATTTGGCACTGTCAACGGAATGAATTAAGCTAACGAATGGTGCAACGTACTTCACCTTATTGGTTTGCAGGTGCCCAACCAGATGCCACTGAATATCCTTTGGCATAACCTCCTGCTTCGAGATCATCTCCTGCACCTTATTCTCTCCAAAAATTCGGTGACCCGCATTGTAAGCCTCCATGATAACTTCAGGGGGGTGAGTTTTTGAAATGGCTACCAAGGTAATATGGGGTGGGATGATACTTTTAATGTTCTTTAGATTTTCTGCAACGCTCATAATGTAAGGTTTTTGCAAAGTTAGCTAAACACCATTCCAAAAAAAAGAATTTTAGTGAAAAAGAAAATCGGGTAGCATCAGCTACCCGATTGGGCAATTTAAGCTACTTAGTGCTTAGTCCAAGCTATGAATCACCAAACCACTCCTTAGCTTTGGCTCGAACCAAGTTGTTTTTGGAGGCATAATGTTGCCAGTGTCAGCAATGTCGATAAGCTGCTTCATCGATACTGGGTATAGAGCGAAGGCTACAGCCATCTCGCCGCTATCAACTCGTTTTTTCAACTCGCCCAATCCACGGATACCGCCAACAAAGTCGATTCGCTTAGATGTTCTTAAATCCGATATGCCCAGAATGTTATTTAAAACCAGATCGGACAGAATGGTGACATCGAGTACACCAATGGGGTCGTTATCGTTGTATGTGCCTGGCTTAGCGGTAAGCGAATACCACTTACCCTCAAGGTACATGCTGAAGTTATGAAGAGCCTTGGGCTTGTATATCTCTGAGCCCACCTCCTCAACCTCAAATTTATCTTGAAGTTTCTCGATCAGCTGTGTAGGTGTTAATCCATTCAAATCCTTGACTACTCGGTTATAATCGATGATGTTAAGCTGGTTGTCGGGGAAGATAACGGCAAGGAAATAGTTGTACTCCTCGTTACCAGTATGGTTAGGGTTGTTTGCCTTTTTCTCCTGCCCTACCCTTGCAGCAGCAGCGGTACGGTGGTGGCCATCGGCTACGTAGAGAGCGGGTTGTTGAGCAAAAATCTCAGTAATCCTATTGTTTACAGCATCATCATCAACTGTCCATAGGTGATGGCCAAATCCATCCTCGGCCACAAAGTCGTAATCGGGATCCTTGCTGCTAACCACCTCAGCCACTATATCGTCAATCTCTTTTATGGCGGGGTATGCAAAGAACACAGGCTCAATATTGGCGTTCTGGATACGAATATGGATCATCCTATCCTCCTCCTTATCGGGACGAGTAAGCTCGTGCTTCTTTATTTTGCCCTCCATGTAGTCCTCGAAATGGCAAGCAACGGCCAAGCCATACTGGGTTCTTCCCTCCATGGTTTGAGCGTAAACGTAGTACATCTCTTTTTGATCTTGTACTAGCCACCCGTTCTGCTGCCACTTTTTAAAATTCTCCATTGCCTTGTTGTAGGCCTCCTGGGAGTGCTCATCGATTATGGGATCGAAATCAATCTCGGGCTTAATGATATGAAGCAACGATTTTTCGCCTGCCTCTGCTTTTGCCTCCACGGAGTTCAGCACATCGTAAGGTCGAGAAGCGACCTCTTGCGCCAGCTCCTTTGGTGGACGAATCCCTTTAAAAGGTTTAATTTTAACCATCTGAAGTTACTTTATTCTAGTTTCTACTTATTTACTTGGAAAGTGCGGTCGCCGTTTTTGATAAAGTTAACGATTTGGTTTGCAGCAGCAAGTCCAGCGTTTACGTTAGCCTCTGAGGTTTGAGCGCCCATCTTTTTGGGTGTGGCAAAAACCCTTACCCCAAATTTTTCAACCAGGGCAGCGTGTGTGTCGGCTGCAATGTCCGTAGCATACTTCAGGTCTGTACGCTCCTCAAGGGCTTTCATCATTCCATCCTCGTCAATCACCTCTTTGCGGGCAGTATTAATAAGGGTAGCGCCCTTAGGCATTTTGGTTAGCAGGTCGTAACCAATCGACTTCTTGGTCTTATCGTTTGCAGGGATGTGTAACGATAGGTAATCGCTAACTGCGTACAGCTCCTCAACAGTGCCAACCACCTTAACGCCGTCCTTCTCCATATCCTCTTTCTTAACGAATGGGTCGAAAGCGTATACCTCCATACCAAAACCTTTTGCATGCGAAGCAACTAGTTTACCCACATTGCCATATGCATGAATGCCCAATCGTTTCCCTTTAATCTCGGTACCTGCAACAGGGGTGAACTGGTTACGCGCCATATAAATCATCATACCGATGGCCAGCTCAGCTACGGCGTTTGAGTTTTGACCTGGGGTATTCATAGCCACAACGCCCTTGGCTGTGCAGGCTTCAAGGTCTAGGTTATCGTATCCTGCGCCAGCACGAACCACAATCTTTAGGTTTTTTGCTGCTTCCACCACATCGGCAGAGATAATATCACTACGCACGATAATAGCGTCTACATCGGCCACAGCTTTAAGTAAATCGGCCTTGTCGGTATACTTCTCAAGCAGAGCAAGTTCGAAACCGGCATCCTCAACAATTTTGCGGATACCATCAACAGCCACTTTTGCAAAAGGCTTATCGGTTGCTACAAGTACTTTAGCCATAATATTTGGGTATTTATGTTTAATTAATACTGACGATACAGAAATCCAAGGGCTGAACAGGTTAACCATTCAGCCCTAAATCTATACTAATTTTTAAGCATTCTGCTTCTCGAACTCCTTCATGCACTCAACCAAAGCCTCTACGCTCTCGATTGGGCAAGCATTATAGATAGACGCACGGAATCCGCCAACCGAACGGTGACCCTTAATGCCCACCATACCAGCCTTCTTGGCAAAATCCATGAATGCAGCTTCCTTATCTTTATACTCCTCTGCCATAACAAAGCAAACGTTCATGATGGAACGATCCTCTTTGGCTGCGGTTCCAACAAACATCTTGTTGCGATCAATCTCGCCATAAAGCAAGTCAGCTTTTTTCTGGTTAATCTTACTCATCTCGGCAACACCGCCCATCTCTTTTACCCACTTGAGGGTTTCGTGCATAACGAAAATTGGTAGTACGGGTGGGGTGTTGAACATTGAGTTGTTCTTAGGCTCATCGCCAATATGGGTTGAGTACTTCACCATGCTGGGCAGCTGCCTTTGAACGGTATCCAAGAAATCTTTGCGGACAATTACGAAGGTTACACCAGCAGGGCCAACGTTTTTCTGTGCTCCTCCATAAATCATGGCGTACTTCGATATATCAACAGGACGGCTCATGATGTCAGAGCTCATATCAGCAATAAGATTTACCGGGCTGTCGATATCGGTCTTGATCTCGGTGCCGTAAATTGTGTTGTTGGTTGTGATGTGGAAGTAGTCGGCATCGGTAGGGATTGTGTACCCTTTAGGAACGTATGAGTAATTCTTATCGGCAGATGAAGCAACTACGCTAACCTCACCATAAAGTTTTGCCTCTTTAATGGCTTTCTTTGCCCATACACCAGTCTCAAGGTAAGCACCCTTCTTGTTAAGGAAGTTTGCAGCCAACGTGTAGAACTGGGTTGAAGCACCTCCGCCAAGGAATAGAACAGCGTAGCTATCGGGGATATTTAGTAGATCGCGCCATAGCTGCTCGGTTTCAGCCATAATACGTTCCCAACCTGGGGTACGGTGAGAAATTTCAAGGATTCCGATTCCAGTATTATCAAAATCGCGAATTGCCTCGATGGTTGCCTCGATGGCCTGCTTAGGAAGAACGCAAGGGCCCGCATTAAAATTATGTTTCTTCATAGTATCCAAGTTTTAATCTGTTATACAAATAAGTAATTTTCCGTCAAATTTCTAACTTATTTTTTACTTTTCCTAATGAATTGCTAATGATATAAAGCAGAAAAGGATAGATTTAAAAGGATTGCAAAGCACCTTTAGAATACAGGTTACAACCCATACAAGTTGGCTCATTAGCAGCTACATTACATCACCCTACGAGCAAGGTTCAAATCGGCTTTTACAATTGTGGCTTTGCTGCAACCAGCTTGCCCTTGCGGAGAACGGGAACCACCGATGAGCTGTCGGGGGTAAAGCAGTAATCAAGAACATCATCGAGGCCTAATTTTTTGAGCCTATGCCTTTGAGCAACAAGCTCGAGGTATGATTTGATATCGCCTTTGGCGCGATCCCAAAGCTGCATGGCAGCCTGTGCAGAGTCGCAATGCGTTTCGAAAGCATCAGTTGCCAACAGTTGCTGGGCAAATGCACCAGCAAAAAGAGTATCCTCGAGGCAAAACTTACCTTTCCATCCAGCGCAAAGAACAAGCACGTCCCCATCATTAGTACTTTTCATCCAGCTGGCAACGGCCGTAATATTTATAAACGAGGCTACTACAACCGAAAGCCCCTTTGATGCCTCAATAATTGCACGGGTACCGTTGGTGGTGCTATACGCCACCTCGCGCCCCCCAATTCGCTCTGGGGTAAAGTTGAATGGAGAGTTACCAAAGTCGGCAAAATCGAGGGTTACGCCATCGCGTTCGGCCGCAACAATGTAACCTCTTTCCTTGGCCTTTCTGGCCTCGTCGATGCTTGGTACGGGTATAACTGCCTTGGCTCCATTGGCAAAGGCAGCACAAATGGCCGATGTTGCCCTAAGCACATCTACCACAATAATGTGTGAATTAGAAATATCGTAGTACTGAATACTCTCGGGTGTGAAGCACACCTCAACCTTTCGCTTCTGCATATGATTATAAAAACTAAGGTGTAAAGATAAACATTGCATTTACCCCTACACCTTCAATAATGTGCTTAAAAATTACTTCTTGTAGATGGGCATCTTAACCACTTTTGCCTTGAGGCTCTTGTTACGAACCTGAATAAAGATTTCAGTATCGGCCTTAGCGTAGGGGGTTAGTACGTAGCCCATTCCAATTCCAATCTTCATCATGGGCGACATGGTGCCAGAGGTTACCTCACCAATCACCTCGCCCTGAGCATCAAGAATCTCGTAATGCTGACGAGGAATGCCTCTATCAACCATCTCGAAACCAACTAGCCTGCGCTTTAAGCCGCTGGCTTTAAGGTCGAGCATGTACTGCTTGTCGATAAAATCTTTATGATCAACAAATTTAGTAATCCAGCCCAAACCAGCTTCGAGCGGCGATGTGCTATCGCTGATATCGTTTCCATATAAGCAGAAACCCATCTCTAGACGTAGGGTGTCGCGAGCACCAAGACCAATTGGCTTGATGCCAAACTCTTCACCAGCTTCGAACACAGCCTTCCAAATCTTCTCAGCATCGTTGTTGGCACAGTAAATTTCGCATCCACCAGCGCCAGTGTATCCTGTTGTTGAGAAGATAACATCCTTAACCCCGGCAAACTCCAACTTTTTAAAGGTGTAATACTCCATATCCTCAATGGGCTCGTTGGTTAGCTTTTGCATTGCCTTTAGCGCCAAAGGCCCCTGAACTGCAAGCTGGGCAATCTCGTCGGAGGCATTGTATAGCTCCTTGCCTGGAGTAAGATTGAACTTTGATGCATGGCTAACAAGCCATTTCCAATCCTTATCGATATTAGCTGCGTTTATAACGAGCAGGTACGTTTCTGCATCGAAACGGTAAACCAAGAGGTCGTCAACTATTCCGCCCTTTCCATTAGGGAAGCAGGAGTACTGCACCTTACCATCGGAAAGCGCTGCAGCGTCATTGGAGGTAACGTACTGAATGAAGCTAAGCGCATTGGGGCCTTTAACCCAAATCTCGCCCATGTGCGACACATCAAAAACGCCAACCTTCCCGCGCACAGTAATATGCTCATCGGTTATACCAGAATACTCTATGGGCATATTGTAACCAGCAAAGGGCGCCATTTTGGCCCCCAGCTCAATGTGAAATTTTGTAAATGGTGTGGTTTTCATTGCTATATCTTTATTAGCTGTATAGTTTATATTATTGTACAAACCTAAGGCAAATTTTGATAATTGCCAATTTGAGCCAGCACAAAAGTTGATGCAATAAAGTTGTTATGCAGCAGTCATTTTGTATTTTGTTAATAGCAGCATAATACAATGTAAAGCGATTTTAACTATATTTGTGTAATCAATACGCTAAAGCAATGTATAAGCACATTGACGTCACAAAACTCGACGAGATTTCAGCAGGAAGCAAGGAGCTAATTCATGATTTAGTTCAGCTCTTTACTAGGCAGGCAATAGAGTTTGGGCAACGTTTCGAAACCTTGCTTAGAGACAAAGACTATGCGCAGCTAGCAAAATTTGCCCACAAGGTAAAGGGCAGCGTATCGACCCTAGGCATGAATAACTTGGCTCTAAAGATGAAGGAACTGGAGGAGCTTGCAAAAGCAAACGATAGCAAGGGTGAAGCCAAGAACCTAATTGAACACTTTAAAACCGTAAGTAACGAAGCCATTGATGAGCTTAACGCCATCCTCAACAGACAATAAAATTTTATAGCCATGATAAATGTAGAAAAAGTAAATGATGTGCTTATTGTTTCGTTTGAAACAGAGAACAAGCTGAATGCTGCAATTGCCCAGACCTTCAAAATTGAGGTTGCGAAGCTTTTTGATCAACCAAATATGAAGCTGGTGATTGATCTTGGAGGAATTGAATATATCGACAGCTCAGGCTTTGGCGCACTTCTGTCGGTACTAAGGGCCTCAAAGGGAAGTGGCGCTCAGCTTAAACTATGCAACATTTCGCCCGAGGTTATGGCGCTGGTTCAGCTACTTCAACTACAAACCGTTTTCGATATTAGAAAAAGTATTGATGAGTGCCTAAATTCATTCGACTAGCTTTTCCGAGTTAAATAATTTCGATACTTAGCCCAATATGGGATTTACGCTAGCTTATGAGAATTTTTACAACAGCATTGGCAATTGTATTTTTAAGCTCTTGCTCACCACTTAATCGGTTTACTTACGATAAGTACCTACAGGAACACACCCTTAAAATTGAACTTAAGCTCAATGCTTACATCCCCCAAAAATCGCTTTTTAGTAGTCATACCTTTTACTCCACGTTGGGGTTTGAGCATTTTGGTAGGGTTTCGGATGATGGGCAAAAAGCTGTGTGTTTAACCATTACTCATGAATACGACCAAACCACGGATCCGCCCGAACCAATTCTTTTTATTGATATTGACGATGATTTCACCAAGTTAAACCCAACCTCACAAACATCCAGGCAATTTGTTAGTGCGCAAACATCGCATCGAGATGGAGCAGCAATAAAAGATGAATCGATCCTTAACATTGACGATGACGAAGCTGAGGATGAACTTGTACGCACCTCAACCACTACCCTTAACATCATGGAAAGAACCAAACAGGTATATGAAATCCCCGTTGAACTATTTGAACAAATTACAAAGGCAAGGGAACTAACTTTCAGGCAATACATTGGCAATCAAGCCATAGATATAATCCCTACCTACGGCGAGAAACGAACCATCGCATCGTTTTACAGAAGCATTATTCAGAAATAACAACGAGGAGAACCCCCTAAAAAAAGGTTGCCCAGATCCGAAGTGAATCTGGGACTAAAATAGGTTGGACAAACATGCTTGGCTGACATTTGGAGAACCTGGGCAACCCGACTGCTGGTGTTTGCAGCCTTTATATAAATCGTGTTGTTGGGGAACACTGCATATGTAAAGGATAAAAATTATGCCAAAAAAGCGACACTAAAGCCAACTAACACATACACAGCACGAAACAAAATCGCCCAAACAAAACCAAGTAGGTAAACACCGAAAAGCATAAAGCTTTATCCCCAATTTGTGGAAATATTGAGCAGCAACACCCCAGAACCACGCCCTAAAAACCATAATTACAACCTGTTCAATAGCCCTCATCTGCAATATACTTGCAAAGTATCAATAAATATTTGTAAATTTCGGTACATTTAATGCGAGTATGATCCATTGAAAAGATTGATTTGATGAAAAAGTTTTTTAAGATAACAATCTACCTTACAGCATCTATCCTGTTCATAGCATTATCATTACACATTGGATGGAGATTCAAAGACCGACAAGTTGTAAACGTATACATACTTGACAAAACCGTTACGCAGCCTGACAGGCCAGAGCATAAGTCGCTTGTATGGACATTAAACCACAATCGATTTGTGAAAGCTAATGGCGACAGCTACTCGAACAAAAAGGACTACTTCGGTTTTTTCCCTGTCGACATAGAAACTGAAACCTTCGACTTTAGAAGCATGCGAATAAATGAGGTTGAAGAATTCTCTGATCTGTACGATGTAGCCTACTACGCCGATTGCTATGGAGTTCAATCATTCGAATGGTACAAAGGCAAGTCAAAACCTGTTCGCTCGCAGAAGGTATATGGTGGCCTTAACCAGAACGATTACCTATTGTTAAAAAAAATGCTAGAGAAAGACAAGCTAGTAATTGCTGAATACAATATGTTTAGCACCCCCACCAACGCGCTGGTTCGAATTAAAACCGAAGAACTTTTAGATTTAAACTGGCGGGGTTGGGCAGGTAAATACTTCCAGTCGCTCAATGTAAACGCAACCAACGGCCCTCCGGAGTGGATGAAAAATCTTTATGAATCGCAACACCTAGGGGTATGGCCAAATGGCAAGGAGGGTATAGTGCTTATTAACAATGATGGTCTTATCGAAGTGCTTGCTATTGACGAACACCTGAAGCAGAGCATTCCAACTATAAAATCAACTGATGAAGCGGTAAAAAGATTTGGCGTTGCCAAAGAAATAGCCTATGAGCATTGGTTTGAGATTGTTGAGCCAGGTGCAAACACTGTTCACGCCCATTTTGCAATTGATGTTACACCCGAAGGTGAGGAGAAGCTTAAACGGATAGGAATTACCCCCTCGTTCCCAGCTGTTATCGAAGGGAGAAACAATGGCTGGATGTTCTATTTCTGTGGCGATTTTGCTGAGAACCCTACCCACTTATGGACAGCCAAACTAGCAGGAGGAAGGGGAGTAAACCATTTCATCACACGATTTGGCGCAACCAATCGAGCTAAGTTCTTCAAGCACTACTACCACCCGCTTATCAAGAACATACTTAACGAGTATGCTGAGCAAGCTGTTACTAAAGAATAGGTAACGGGTTAAATCTGATTATTTCTACAAAAAATGCGTAAGCATAGATTATAGCTCTACGCTTTTTTGATTTCAAAAAAATAATATGACTATCCGCTTCGATACCAAAACACCGAATCGTCATTGCGAATCCGCCAGCCGGCGGATGAAGCAATCTTTATTTCACTGAATACGAATAGATTGCTTCGTCATAAAAAACACTCCCTGCCTGCCGCCTGCTTGCCGCCTGCCTGCCGCCTGCCTGCCGCCTGCCTGCCGCCTGCCTGCCGGCAAAGGCAGGGCAAAGGCAGGGCAAAGGCAGGGCAAAGGCAGGGCAAAGGCAGGGCAAAGGCAGGGCAAAGGCAGGGCAAAGGCAGGCTCGCAATGACGTATTCTTATATTTTAACTTTAGGTATGTTAGCGGACAATCATAAAAAAAAATAATTATGCAGATCAATATTAGTAATACTGAGAAATACTTTCTACACAATGAGAGCATTGAGGAAACAGGTAACCTTTCCATTGACCTTCCCGACACCACCAAAGTTTTTTACGAGGTAGTGAGAGTAGTTAGGGGCAAGGGGCTATTCTTAGAAGAGCATCTGGATAGATTGCATAAATCGGTAATGCTTTCGAACCTCAACTGCATTGATATCAATAGCATAAAAACCAACATCCGCAGGTTGCTAAATGTAAACTACGTAGAAGAAAAGAACATAAAGCTAAATTTTTACTGCCAAAACGAACGCCAAGAGCTGTACGCATTTTTTGTTGAAAGCCACTACCCCAGCAACCAGATGTACCAAACGGGAGTTAAGGTTGAGCTGCTCCCCATAGAACGACACAACCCCAATGTGAAGTTGGAAAACCCTCACCTTAGGGGCTCAGCCGATAAGGCAATTTGCCTGTCGCAGACCCATGAAATGCTGCTGGTGAATTCTCAGGGGTTCATCACCGAGGGCAGCCGTTCCAATTTTTTCGCAGTATTTGGCAACAAGCTAGTAACCCCTCCTTCACAGCAAGTATTAGAGGGCATTACTCGTAAAATGGTGATAAAACTCGCCCACGAGAATTACATTATGCTGGAGGAAAGGCCAATCCACACATCGGAAATTAGCGAAATGGACGGCGCCTTTATCACCGGAACATCCTCAAAAGTGCTTCCAATTGCCAAAATAGCAAACCACACATTTGCTACAATACCCGAAACAACAAAAATAATGATGAAACTTTACGATGAGCTAATGATAAAATCGCTGACATCCGACATATAATAATAGCGGTCAAATCAATAACTTTGTTGTAAAATACACTCCAAACATAACCCATAAAATAAAACATTATGAAACGTATTGTTCTATTACTAACCATCCCCATTCTCCTTACCATGACAAATTGTACACACCAAGAGAAGGGCATTGAGGGAAGCCCCATCACTCAGGCTCAGGTTGAACAAACCCAAAACGAACTGTTACAAAAATTTGGCGAAGGTCAGCAGTTCCGCATTGAGCGTGGCGTTAGCCAAGTGGCCAACCTTTGGCGACAGGCCGACGGCTCATTCCATGAGTTCAAAACATTCTGCGAGGAGCGGTTTGTTGCTGATGAAGCAGAGCTGGAGACCCTATTCAACAAGCTTTCCTTCGGATTTGAAGTGCTAAACGGAAACTTTTTGAAGATTAGCAAAGATCTGATGCGCCCATTGCACCTCGACATGGGCCCTGTTACCCCTATCGACATGATGTTTGGTGGATTTAGCGCCTCGGCCCACCTTTCCGAGGATTTGTACACCAGCAAAATCGCCTTTGTTACTGCCCTTAACTTCCCGTTCTACAGCCTTAACGAGAAGACAGAGCTAGGCCCAACTTGGACTCGCCAGCAGTGGGCATACGCCCGAATGGGCGATAGATTCACCTCGCGTGTACCTGCCGAGCTACAGCAAAACTACTCGCGCATAAGCACCGATGCCGATGCCTACATTGATGATTACAATATCTACATGGCGAACCTTAGAAACGAGCAGGGCGAGCAACTTTTCCCCGAGGGTATGAAGCTTATTACCCACTGGGGGCTACGCGACGAGCTAAAGTCGCAGTATGCCAATACCGAGGGTGGCCTCGAAAGGCAAAAAATGATTTACCAAGTGATGCAACGCATTATCGACCAATCCATTCCACAAAAGGTTATCTCCAACGATGAGTACATATGGAAACCCATAAGCAACGAGGTGGCAAAGGACGACAAAAAGGTTGATGCTGCGGCCGAACCCAACACTAGGTATAAGCATCTGCTTAACCTTTTCGTGGCCATTGAGGAGATGGATGCCTTTTACCCCAACATGCCCAACTTCATACAGCGTCGCTTCGAATCGACCTACGAGATTCCCGTAGAAGATGTGGAGAAGCTATTTATCGACTTTGTGTCATCAAAGCAAGTGCGAGAGGCTGGCAAGCTAATTAGCGAAAGGCTTGGACGCCCACTGCAACCCTTCGATATTTGGTACGATGGCTTCAAGTCGCGGAGCAGCATACCCGCCGAGGTGCTTGACAATGCCGTTGCCAAACGATTCTCGTCGGCTGAGGCATTCCAAAACGAGATACCCAACATATTAACCTCCCTAGGATGGAGTGAGGATAAGGCCAAGTTTTTCCAATCGAAAATTGCCGTTGAGGGAAGCCGGGGTGCTGGCCATGCTTGGGGCGCTGCCATGCGCGACGACATTGCCCTACTCCGCACCCGCATTGGGGCAAATGGTATGGACTACAAAGGATTTAACATTGCTATGCACGAGTTTGGCCACACCGTTGAGCAAACCATCACCCTGCACAACGTGGATTACTACACGCTTACAGGTGTTCCAAACACTGCCTTCACCGAAGCCCTTGCCTTTATCTTCCAAAAACGTGACTTAGATGTACTAGGTATAATGGACAACAATCCAGAGAAAGCCCATCTGCAGGCCCTCGATAACCTTTGGCAATGCTACGAGATAATGGGCGTTTCGCTAGTAGACATAAACCTTTGGAGATGGCTTTACGAAAACCCTAACGCTACCCCAGCGCAGCTTAAAGAGGCAACCATTAGCATTGCTAAGGATATTTGGAATAAGTACTACGCCGATGTATTTGGCAGCACCGATGAGCCCATACTGGCAGTTTACAGCCATATGATCAGCAACCCGCTTTACCTGTCGGCATACCCCATGGGGCTACTAATCGACTTCCAACTCGAGCAGCACATCGCAGGCAAGCACTTCGCCAACGAGATTCAGCGAATATTTGAGCAGGGAAGCATCATTCCTCAGCTTTGGATGAATGGAGCAGTTGGGTCGCCACTATCCATCGAGCCCACGCTTAGTGCAGCCGAAAAGGCTATCTCGGTAGTGAAGAAATAATCATGGAATGACGTTCTCAGAAACCTTACATAAAACAAGGATTGAGCTGGCTAAGTGAACCTAGCCAGCTCAATTTGCTTACTACAAAGCAAATCAACATGCAAATCAAATTCATACTTGTTGAACCCGCAGTACCCGAAAACGTGGGGGCAGCCGCCCGAGCCATTAAAACCATGGGGTTTAACGAGCTAAGATTGGTAAACCCCTGCAACTACCAATGCGACAAGGCGCTGATGCTAGCCCACGGATCACACGACATATTGGACAATGCGAAAGTTTTCGACTCCCTCTCCATGGCGCTGGAGGACATTGACTTTTCGATTGCCACATCGGCAAAGCAGCGTTGGGTTAAGCAGGATATTGTATCGAGCCATGATCTGAAATCGTTCATCGAAAGAAAGAAAAGTTCGATACATTCGGTTGCCATTGTGTTTGGGGGCGAGGAGTCGGGGCTATCGAACAGCGACATGGCCCTTTGCGATGCGGTAACCTCTATCCCTCTCCCCCAGCCCTACCCTTCGCTAAACCTAGCACAAGCCGTTATGGTTTTTGCATACTCACTTTCTAGCGTTGCCGCTAGCAAGGCGGCACACCCAGAGCTTGCAGAGGATAATGCTGGATACAAACCTCTAAAGGATAGAATAGTAAAAATACTCAATACAATTGGCATAACGGAGGCAACACTGGTTCACGGTAGAGTGCTGGAGCGGCTTAGCCAAATATCCGATGAGGATATAAACCTGCTACACTCCGTATCGGCCAAAGTAATTGATTCAATTGAAAATAGTAAGGATTCTTAAAGCTAGCGCAACTATTTATGAACGAACAGATTTCTAAAAACTACCTCAGCATTGGGCAAAGCATTGGCCTATTGGCTATAACTCTAGCTGTAACAATATTCCTTTCGCCAATTATGTTTCTAAAAGGAATAATTGGCACTGAAGCCACTACCTTTTTGTTTTACCTAGTCACCATGGGATTATCATTTTGGATACTTTTTTCCATCTGGAAAAACAAAAGCGATGATTACTCATTCAGCTATAAGGTTCCAAAAGGCATAATTATTCCTGTAATCCTTTTGGGTACTTTGGGCATTCAGCTCTCGCTAACCATACCACTCTCATCGCTTATACCCATGTCCGATGAGTTTGCAGAGCTTTTCAAGCAAAGCTTGGGTAACCCACGGAATATTTTCACATTCACAACCATTGTGGTGCTAGCGCCTGTGCTTGAGGAGCTAATATTTAGAGGCATCATGCTAAAAGGTTTACTAAAACGATACTCTCCCGCTACTGCCATTGCTGCATCGAGCGTTCTGTTTGGTGTTGTTCACCTAAACCCTTGGCAATTCATTTCGGCCCTGATCCTTGGAATATTCATAGGGTGGGTTTACTACCGAACACGAAGCATTTCGCTTGCAATAATTATTCACGCCTTCAACAATTTTACAGCTACCTTACCAGAAATTATTGGAATTGACGAATCGAAATATGACGACACTCACCTCCAAGAGCTAATCATGACCGATATTAAGTTTGTGTTAATAATTGCAGGAGCAGCGGTGGTTGCTGCCGCTTGTATCTATGTACTTAATAAAAAGCTAAAGCAAGTTCCTACTCCTACAGTTACAAGGGTTGAGGAAAATAAGGCCAATTTTTAATCATCATTTCTTTACCAATAGGCCTAAAAGTAATACATTTACAAAAAAAGAACGTTTGCTATGTTTGGAGTTGTAAACCAATGCTTGGCTGCCCTACGTAAAGAGCCATTTAAGCGAAGCGAAATGATTAGCCAACCGCTGTTTGGCGAAACCTTTGAGATACTAGAGGAGCATCGTGAGTGGTATCGTGTTAGACAATCGCTCGACGATTATGAGGGGTGGATTGATAGCAAGCTCTGCCAGCAGTTCGACGATGAGCAGATGGGACTGCTAACACTCGAAGGGGTATCGGCTGTGGCAACGAGGTTATTTACGGCCAAAGCGAACACCAACGATTATCCCATAAGGCTATGCCCAGGCTCAACCCTATACAACTTCAACGCCGACAATGGTACATTTGGCCTGCTTAGCGAAACCTTCAAAACATTCAACATCCCCATCGAGCTATCAACAAGCACAGAGGATAACTTAATTAACCTAGCCGAGAGCTATGTAAACTCGCCCTACCTTTGGGGTGGCCGATCGCCCTACGGAATTGATTGCTCAGGCTTAACTCAGGTAATCTTCAAGATGATTGGCATTAGCCTACCCCGCGATGCAAGCCAACAGGTTGGTATGGGCAACACGGTCGATTTTATCAACCTTACCCGCGTGGGCGATTTAGCCTTTTTCGACGATGAGGAGGGGAATATAATTCATGTGGGCATAGTACTTCCTGACAATAAGATTATTCACAGCTCGGGGTATGTAAAGATTGATGTACTCGATCAGCAAGGGATATTCAACGTTAAGCACAAGCGGTATTCGCATAAGCTAAGAGTAATTAAAAGGATACTGGATGAATAAATCGATTGCCTAAAACCTGAATGTATGAAACCTCAAATAGTAATAGTAGTAGCAATAATTGCCCTGGCCTTGTGGATTGCCTTCAGAAAAAAGGATGATGACAACAGCAATCCACAGAGTAACCATTAAGCTATGCCCTACACCTACGATTACCCTCGGATGCTCGTCACCGTCGACTCGGTGGTCTTCCTAAAAGACAATGATAACCCCCTCAAATTACTTCTTGTAAAACGTGGTAACGAGCCATATAAGGATGCATACGCACTTCCCGGCGGATTTCCCGAAATGGACGAACTACTTGCAGATGCTGCTAAACGCGAACTGCTTGAGGAAACAGGGCTCTCGGGCGTGAACCTGAGGCAGCTAGCTACCTTCGATGCCATTGGTCGCGACCCGCGCGGGCGTAATATTGCGGTGGTACACTACGGATTTACCAGCCCAAGCAACTGCACCCTTAAGGCAGGCGACGATGCCGCTGAGGCCGAGTGGCACCCCATGAACGAACTACCTCCTTTGGCTTTCGACCATAAGGAGGTAATAGATTATGCCATTAGTAAGCTTGGCCTATAAAATCATCCCTGCTCCCACGGTTACATTGGTAGCCTCATCAATTATAATTAGGCTACCTGTAATACGGTTCTTTCTGTAGGAATCGAAAAAAAGTGGTTTTGTAGTTCTGATGTTAATACAGGCAATATCGTTCAACCCTATGGTCCTGTCTTCGAAATCCTTCTCAAGCGTGTTGATATTCACCTTGTACTTCACCTCCTTAACCATACACCGCACATCGTTTGAGGTATGCTTAACTGCATACTTTGCCGATGTATTGAGAGGTTTATCGCTAAGCCAGCAAACCATAAGGCTTACATCCTGCGCCACGTTTACCCCGTTCTCGAACGGAACGAGCATACAACCCCGGCTTACATCCAAATCGTCGGCAAGGGTTATGGTAACCGATTGCGGTGCGCTGGCGCTCTGGAGCTTCTCCTTATAAAAAACAATTGATTCGATGGTTGATGTAAAGCCCGAGGGTAATACCTTAACCCGATCGCCTACGCTAAATGTTCCGCTGGCCATTCGGCCTGCATACCCCCTAAAATCATGAAACTCATCGGACTGTGGACGCACAACGTACTGCACAGGGAATCGGGCATCAACCTGATTGTAATCGTTGCTGATGTATAGGTTCTCCAGCAGAAACATTAGGGTTGGGCCATCGTACCACGGGGTTCGCTTGGAGCGCTCCACCACATTATCGCCGTGTAGGGCCGATATGGGGATAAACCTCACATCGTTTAAATTAAGATTGGTTGAAAACTCAAGGAATCGCTTCTGAATAGCATTGAATACATCCTCGCTAAAGCCTACCAAATCCATCTTATTAACACACACAATGATGTGCGGGATGCACAGTAGCGAAGCTATGTAAGCATGCCGTATGGTTTGCTCAATCACACCATGGCGAGCATCAATTAGGATAACTGCTGCATTGGCTGTGGATGCTCCCGTAACCATATTGCGGGTGTACTGAATATGACCGGGGGTATCGGCAATAATGAATTTGCGTTTGGGGGTATGAAAGTAACGATACGCCACGTCGATGGTAATGCCCTGCTCCCGCTCGGCCCTTAATCCATCGGTAAGCAACGCCAGGTTAACATGCTCATCGCCCTTCTTCACGCTGGCACGCTCAACCTCCTCGAGCTGATCCTGAAATATCGCCTTTGAATCGTACAAAAGCCGACCTATTAGGGTACTCTTACCATCATCAACGCTGCCTGCTGTGGTAAATCGCAGCAGCTCCATATCTAGATATGCAGTATCGTTAAAAGTCTTATCCATAGCTAATCGAATTCATTCGTTTGTAATTCTTGATAATAAATGGGATGATTGCGTTTAGAAGTACCCCTCAATCTTGCGATCCTCCATGGCCGCCTCGCTTCGCTTATCATCGGCGCGGGTTCCCCTCTCGGTGGTTCTAATGGCCGCAACTTCCCTTACGATATCAATTAGCGAGTGAGCCTCCGACTCAACAGCCCCGGTACAGGTGGCATCGCCAATGGTGCGGAAACGTACAATTCTTTTCTCAACCTTTTCAGTATCTCTAATCTTCATGAAAGGAGTTTTGGCATACAGCACCCCGTCTCGCTCAAAAACCTCGCGCTCATGCGAATAGTAAAGCTTAGGTATAGCAATATCCTCAAGGAGGATGTATTGCCAGATATCCATCTCGGTCCAGTTGCTAATAGGGAAAACTCTGAAGTGCTCGCCCATACCCTTACGACCGTTGAAAATATTCCACAGCTCGGGCCTTTGGTTCTTAGGATCCCACTGGCCAAACTCATCGCGATGCGAGAAGAATCGTTCCTTAGCTCGTGCTTTCTCCTCATCACGCCTACCGCCACCCATAGCGCAATCGAACTTATGCTTCTCAATGGCATCGAGCAGGGTAACGGTTTGCAAACGGTTACGGCTTGCGCTGTAGCCTGTTTCCTCAACAACCTTACCGCTATCTATGGTCTCCTGAACCGAGGCAACAATCATAGTAGCACCCGATTCCATGGCTAGCCAATCGCGGAACTCGATTGTTTCGGGGAAGTTATGCCCTGTGTCGATGTGCATCAGGGGAAAAGGCACCCGCGCAGGGTAAAAGGCCTTGCGGGCTAGGTGAAACATTACAATGGAATCTTTCCCGCCGCTAAAAAGCATTACCGGGTTCTCAAACTGTGCGCATACCTCACGTATCACAAAAATGGACTCCGACTCTAGCTCGCGCAGATGATTGATAGAAAATTGCTTCATGGTGATATCGATATAGTTGTAATTGTTACACTCTTTCTCTCTGAACTCAAAAGCAAAGCTAACAAAACTTTTGGAGTATCAAATTAACAAGGTAATCTATGTTCTCAGGCAATGTGCCCTGCGAAGTATCTACCTGTATGGCTGGATTTTCGGGGGCCTCGTAAGGCGACGACACCCCGGTTAAATCTTTAATACTACCCAAGCTAGCCTGATGGTAAAGCCCCTTAACATCGCGCTGCTTACATACATCAAGGGGTGTATTTACATATACCTCAACAAATACATCGTCCCCCACTATGGCCTTAGCCAGCTGCCTTATGGCAGTGGTTGGCGACACGAACG
>JAVERU010000222.1:0-2810 GCA_034006965.1 Tenuifilaceae bacterium | reverse complement strand
CTGGTGCAGGACTCATCGAACGCGATAGCCATGAGGGTGCTGGCCAAAGAGCTGGCAACCCTAAGCACCGAAACCGATACGAGCTGGCACACACATTTCACCACCGAGGTTACCAATGCCGAGGCCGATTGGCTAAGTTCACTTAATACCCGTCCGTTGCAAGAAGTTTTTGAAGCGATTGCCCAGCGATACAACTTGTTCTCCGTTAAGGGCGAACTGGCACATCTAGCCGAGCTGCATGAAAATATTGCTGCCCTAGGCAGCAGGGGGGGCAGCGATGTTAACCGATTTTTGCAGTGGTGGGACGAACACAGCGAAGCCCTTTCACTATCGGTTCCTGAGAACAGCAACGCAGTATCTATCCTCACAATACATAAGGCGAAAGGGCTTCAATTCCCAGTAGTCATTGTACCATATGCGGGTTGGGACTTTCGTGGGAAAGCGAACCAGCCGTTGCTATGGGTAAGTTCCCCCCATGAACCGTTCAACCTGCTACCCAAGTACCCCATTCAAGCATCGTCCAAAGCATCAAAAAGTTTATTTGCTTACGATGTGCTTGAGGAGGAGATGAAGGAGATTGTGGATAATATTAACCTGCTATACGTTGCCTTTACCCGACCCGAGAAGGAGCTATACGTTTATGTCCCCCTCACTAAGTCGGAGATGGAGAAACCAACAGATACAATAAACAGTACCTCAAAACTTATCCGCAGCATTGTACCAAGCATTGAAGGGGCCATTCATCGAAATACAAATGATTATGGAGGGATAGAAACCTATAACATGGGCGAAAAGGTAACAATAGCAAATCGGCCTGGAGCCGATGACCAACCCGATAACCAATGGACCATTGATACCTACCCAGGGGGAAATAGCTTTGGCAGCATAAAGCTGAAGCTTGAGTCGGAGGAGTTTTTTGAATCGAAGCCAAACGAAAGGATGGCTCCCTTGGAGCATGGTAAGGTTATGCATGAGCTGTTCTCAAATATCCAAAGCAAAGATGATGTTGACAGCGCAATACGTAAGGCCGTAGTTGATGGATTAATTGATCAACAAACATCCCTTGATCTAAAGCTAAAGATTACAGAAATACTTAGCTTGCCCCCATTTACCGATTGGTTCTCGGGGGAATGGGAGGTAAAAACAGAAAAATCGATATTAACTCCCAGTGGCCACAGCTACCGTCCCGACCGTGTTATGCTTAGCCCCACCAAAACCATTGTGGTTGATTTTAAGTTTGGAGCGGAAATGCCAAGCTATGCAAAGCAGCTTCAGCGATATGAGGATCTTCTCATGGATATGAAGTACAACAACGTTGAAGGCTACATTTGGTATGTTGATAATGGTAAGCTTGTACCCGTTTAAAGCCCGTATTTTAGTTTCGATTCAGCAGCATTTTGCTTTTAAGGGCTTCACTTTTTAAAAAATATTTGGCTAATTTGCACCCAAACAAAAATTCGATATTATGAGAAATCTAGTATTTATTACACTCGCACTTTTTCTCTTTGCCTCGTGCGGTTCAACGGACCAGAAAGAATCAAAAATTAGTGGTCAGGTTTTAAATTTTGATAACGATTTTGCCCTACTAATGAGCAAGGGCATAACCGACACCATTTGGTTAGAGAATGACGGCAGCTTTTCGCACACCCTTACGCATAGTGAGCCCAGCTACTATAGGTTTAGAGCTGGAAGAATTAGCAACTTACTTTACCTAAGCCCAGGTGGCGATATTGAGCTGGCGGTGGATATTAGCAATCCCGGGGATAATCCTTTTAAGAATGGATCGCTAATTAAGCAAAACAATACGCTTTACGAAGTAAACCAAACAGTAAATGGCGTAGCTAGCGATTTCAGAGGTCTATACACACTAGCAAAGGATGAGTTTATAGGCACAATAGACTCGCTGAGCATCCTCACCAACACCATTATCGAAAGCCTTGAGTGTGCCGACAAAGCATTCCCTTCGCTTGAAAAGTCTCGTATCGATTACCTTTTCGCCAGCTGGAAATACAACTACCCCGAGTACAACGCAAGGCTTAGTGGCAAAGAGTTTACAGCCAATGAGGACGATTACAAGTTTATTGATGATATGAATTTTTCAAAACTGAAGCACTTCTCCATTAGCGAGTACACATCGCTTATCGAGAGCCATATCAATAGGCTATACTATGCTGAAATCGGCAAGGATGAGCATAAGGGAAAATCGGTGTTTGAGCAAACCCTCATAAGGTTTGATATGATTGACGACTTGGTTTCGAACCAAAAAATGCAGGATTTTTTCAAGTATAACTCAACATCAGAGTCGGTTAAGTGGTCGAGCCTTGAGATTGCTAAAAATGTGGCTGAGCATTTTATTGCAAATGCACATACCGATGAGTACAGGCAGCTGATTGAGAAAGCCCTTGCGAAGCGGATGCTACTTGCGCCAGGGCAACCGGCCCCTGGGTTTACGCTCACGGGTATCGATGGAAAAGAATACTCTTTAGAAGATTTTAAAGGACAGCTGGTTTACCTCGACTTCTGGGCCTCATGGTGTGGCCCCTGCCGCAGAGAGATTCCCCACCTGAAGAAGCTGAAGGAAGCTTACAAAGGGAAACCCATTGCCATTATTGCCATATCGATAGATGATGATAAGTCGGCTTGGGAAAAAATGGTGAAAGATGAGGAGCTGGGAGGCTACCAGCTGCACGCCGAGAAGGCTTGGCTTTCCGATGCCGCTCAGCAGTACCAAGTGTACGGTGTGCCAACCTTTGTGCTAATTGATGGGGAAGGAAAAATTATTGAGTATCCTGCCACTCGCCCATCAGATC
>JAVERU010000054.1:0-19135 GCA_034006965.1 Tenuifilaceae bacterium | reverse complement strand
AACAAAACTCTTGAATTATTTTCGTCAGCTTTAGCTGACGGGTTAGCACCCAGAATATTATGGGGCTAAAGCCCCAACAGACTTGGCAGTCTTATTACCGTTGGCTAAAGCCAACGGCAATATTTATAATCAAGTTAATGCTCACCCTTTAGATATTGTAGGGTTTGGTTAAAACCCCAGTAAATTTAGCCGTTTTATTTCTGTTGACAAGTACCAACTGCAATTACTTAAAGCGGTTTAATAGTCTAGTTGCTGGGAAGGGAAACAGGGCATAACGAGATTAATCGACTTACTCGCTCTACATGGTCTTTTTTCAGGCAAGCTGTCGGCGAGGCTACAGGTGGCAAAATCAATCTGATATTCCTGACACTTCAATAACCACAATCTCCGGTCTGTTTCCAACCCTCACAGGTGGCCCCCAGGTGCCAAATCCAGTGGATACGTAGAAATGGGAGTTCTCTATTTGTTTGTAACCGCGGCTAACCTCAAACATCGCCTTGGTGATAAGGTTTAGCGGGAATAGCTGCCCGTGGTGGGTATGACCCGAAATTTGAAGGTCTATACCGTTTTCCACCGCTTGGCTCAGGTGGTAGGGTTGGTGATCAAGCATAACGGTGAATAGCTTATTGTCGATATTTTCAACCAGCAGCTCAAGGGGTTTGCGCATTTTGCCACTCATCATTTTGGCCTGCCTATCATCGCGGCCAACCACGTTTAGCAAACCTTGGGGTGTTACCACCGAGTCGCGTATCACTGTAATGCCATGATCCTCTAAATATTTAATGGCTGCTTCGGCACCGCCAATGTATTCGTGGTTGCCCGTAATGGCGTAAACACCTAGCGGAGCGCTAAGCTGTTTGAGCTGATCGCCCATATTATTCTGTATAACTGGCCCCAAATCCTCATCAAAAATATCGCCAGCCAGCAGTATTATATCGGGTTTTTGCTCGTTCATCATTTGTACAAACCGCTCCAGTCGCCCATTGGAAATAATGGTTCCCAGATGTATATCCGATGCGGCAGCAATTTTTAACATGGAATTTCCGTTGAGAGATTTATCTGTTGCTATGCTAACCTTGCTAACCTTAGGGTAAAGGGCGTTCACGTAACCAGCCAAAACGATTACAGCAGTGGTAGCATATATGCCAATCGTTAGTCTACGAAGAAAAACAACACCATCCTTTGCAGACATAAACGAGGGGAAACCTGTCCAACCGTATATCAACTTTACAATGTTAAAAATTAGGAACATTAGCGTAAGGTAGAGCATGGCTGCTAGCCAAATTGAGCCAATCTTTGCAACCATTTCGGAGGCACCCGATGGAACAGCTCGCTCTAAGAAACGACCAATTGGGTACGAGAGGGCTATTAACCAGAACAATACTCGAATCGCTGTTTCGTATTTTCCAGCGATATGAAAGATCGGATCGGTTTGCCTGTATAGGTAGTAGTTTAAGCCAATGGTTAAAATGAGAACTACAGATAAAAAGATAAGCATAGCGATATTTCGTTTCATTATTATTTAATGGTAAATTGTATAATATATGGTGGAATTCGATTAATTATAAGCCTCAAATTTAAGAATTAAACAAGATAATTGTACTTTTGTTTTGGGTCTCTAACATCAATTAACACAAATAGAACCTGTAGGTCAATAATTACTCATATCATCCTACTGCTATGCATTCATCGGATTTACATAACGATAAGCTCGACAACCTGAAGGATACCCCCGAGGCGTATTGTGATGCTAGTAGCAATGTCTTTGAGTTGCTGGTTTGTAGCTGTGCTGGCAGTATCTATGTTGTTCGAGATAATCGCATTGTGTTTCACAATCCGCAGTTCGAACAGCTTACGGGTTACAATGCCGATGAGCTGAAACGAATGGAATTCTTGGATCTGGTGCATCCAAAGGATCGTAAGCTGATAAAGCTTCTGTTCTCAAATAAATTTCAGGAAATAACCCAAAAAACCTCTCGCTCCTACACATTCCGCGCCCTTCATAAGAATGGAGAAACGAGGTGGTTCAAGTCTAATGTATCCATCATCGGTTGGAATGGCCAGCCAGCGCTCCTGGATAATTGTTTCGATATTACACAACAAAAGGAGTTTGAGCGTAAGCTTGTAGAGGAGGAGCAAAACTTCCGCCTGCTAGTGAATGGTTTTGAGGATATGGTGTTCATCATCAGCAAAAGGGGTATGGTGGTTCAGGCCAACAGGAGCGTGTTTAATCGTATGGGGATGGGGGAACATGAGGTGTTGATGAAGAGCTTCTCTTCTTTTTTCGAAAAACAGCAGCAAGATGAGGCTAAGCATATGATTTCCGATGCTTTCTTTGGGAAACGGAAGATTCTTTCGGGTGATCTGGTGCGCAGCAATGGTAAACATATCCCTGTGGAGGCGAGATTATTTAAGGGTAACTGGAGTCAGAAAGAGGTGGTTTTTGCCATTTGTCAGGATATCTCGCTGCGTATTGAGGCCGAGCGTATTGTGAAGCTATCGGAGGAGAAGTTTAGCAAAGCATTTGAGAACAACGCGGTGATGATGGTAATTAGCAGCTTCAATGAGGGACGTTTTATAGATGTGAATGAGACCTTTTTGAATATTACAGGGCTAAACCGCGAGCATGTAATTGGCGCTACCTCGCGCGAGCTAAACATCTTTCCTGACATCAAGCTGCGAAATCAGCTTAAGGAGGTGATATCCAAGCAGGGTAGGGTTTTGGATGCTGAAATCTCGCTTATAAATTCGCAAGGACAAAGAATATTGTGTAGCTTTTCTGCCGAGATTATTGAAATACAAGGGGAAAAGTGCTTGCTGTTTGTAATCAACGATATCACCGATAAAAAGCGAGCACAGGAGAAAATTCTGCAAAGTGAGCAGCGCTTTAGGCAGCTGGCCGAACTGCTTCCCGAAAAGGTTTTTGAGGCCAATGCAAGCGGTTACCTCACCTTTGCAAATAACTACCTAAAATCATTCTTTGGCTTTTTGCCGACTACGCTTGATCAGGGCGTTCATATCACCGACCTGTTTAGCCTAAAGGATAAACCGAAGATTATGAACTACCTAAAGCGCAGTGCAGCCAGTCCCGAATTACCGTCAGTCGAGCTTATGGCTCAAAAGCTAAATGGGAACCATTTTCCAGCTTTAACTCATATTATTGCTGTGTTTGAGGGCGGCAAGGTTAGCCGGTACATGGGGGTAATGGTTGATATTTCGGCACAGAAACAACAAGAGTTGGAGCTAATTAATGCGCGCGATGAAGCCGAACAAGCCTCAAGGGCCAAGGAGCGTTTCCTGTCCACCATGAGCCATGAAATACGCACGCCTATGAACGCAGTTATCGGAATGGCTAACATCCTTCTTCAGGACAATCCGTTGGAGCATCAAAAGGAATATCTGCAAAATCTCAAGTACTCGGCACAGGGGCTAATGTCGCTGCTAAACGATATTCTAGACTTTAGTAAGATCGAAGCTGGTAAGCTCACGGTCAATCGTTATCCTACGGATTTAGGCGAAATTGCCAAGGGTGTATACAATATGTTTAAGCACCTGGCTACCAAGAAAGGGGTTGATATTAAACTCGACTACGACAATACCTTGCCCAAAACAGTGCAAACCGATTCGGGTAAGCTTAACCAAATTCTTACTAACCTTACATCTAACGCCATAAAATTTACCCTCAATGGGTCGGTTACTATTCAAATTAAGAAGGAAAGGGAAACTAACGCCTCGGTTTGGGCTCGTTTTGCTGTGCTAGATACTGGAATTGGTATCCCTCACGAAAAGCATAGCCTTATATTTCAGGAGTTTACTCAGGCCAACCCCAACACAACCCGCCAGTTTGGAGGTACTGGACTCGGATTGGCTATATCGCACAAGCTGGTCGACATGCTTAAGGGTAGTCTTCAGGTAGTGAGCCAGCCCGGTAGGGGCTCCGAGTTTTACTTCACCATATGCCTCCGTAAGGTTAAAACACCTCGAAAAAAGAAGGTTGTGGAGCAGAAGAGCGTGGTAACGCTCAATAGAGAAGGGAATCCCTTTAGGGTGTTGGTGGTTGAAGATAACGAGATAAACTCTTTTATTGCGCTAAAGTTTCTTAACGACTGGGGGCTGGAAACCCAGCTGGCCGAAAATGGAGCCATTGCCGTAGATATGGTTAAGGAGAACCAATTCGACCTAATTCTCATGGATTTGGAGATGCCGGAGATGAGTGGCTACGAGGCGACCCAAATCATCAGGAAGCTGCCCGATGCTACCAAAAGCCAAATACCAATCATTGCGCTCACTGCCTCGGCCATGCTCGATGTGCAGGAAAAAATCTTTAAGCTGGGGATGAATGGCTTTATCCTTAAACCTTTTAATCCGGCCGATTTGAAAGCTAAAATATCCGAGCTAATCAAATCAACCTAAACCAAAAATGGGGTTTAAACGTTAGTATATCAAAACCTACATAGTTATGAGACATCTATTTGTAACCCTTGTTTTTACCATTTTCAGCTTTAGCGCCGTTGATGCAAGCGATCCTATTCCTCCAATGAACAAGCAGATTGTTGAGTACGTAAAGGGTGTAATGGGGCAGCAGGTCGAAAGGGGCGAGTGCTGGGACTTGGCTTACCAAGCCCTTAACCTTGTGGATGCATCGTGGGATGGGATGTACGTTTACGGTAAGCCTGTCGATTTTAAAACGGAGGCCGTGTACCCAGGTGATATTGTACATTTTCAGGATGCGGTGGTGAAACGTACCGAGGGGTTTTCTACCATTACCGAAACCATGGAGCAGCATACAGCCATTATTTTAAAGGTATACGCTGTGGGTATATACGAGCTGGCCCACCAGAACACCTCATTCTCGGGCCGTAAGGTGGGCGCAAGCCCAATCGACCTGAATGGACTGGTTAACGGGCAAGTAATTGTTTATAGACCTATTCCTAAGTAAACCTAAGCAAACCTAAGCAAACAGAGTAATAAGCACAATAGTATGAGAAGAGTTGGCCTTTTAGCAATTTTCACTTTATCCGTTTTTTCCTTTACTGCCCATGCGCAACCCGTTGATATCACTGTAAATGTTTTACAAGCATTCTCTCCCCAAGCCCGCCTGCTAAAGTTCGATGGCCAAGGCTATACGGTGGTCGACTCATCCCTACAGATTTCGCAAGGCTCCTATCGTTTTACCCTACCCAGTGGCTACCAAAAAGGGATGTATAGGGTTGATGTGGGCAAGAATATCAAGCTAAACATTGTTGTGGGAAACGAGACTAGGATTGATGTTAACACTGTTGTTTTTGCCCCCGACGATAGCCTAAGGTCCAACGCATCGGTTGAGAATAATACTTACTGGAAATTCCAGCGACAAAAGGCATTACATAGCCAGCAGACGTGGCTAATCCGTTCGTTAATGGATTACTACCCCGACACCTCAACCTTTCAAAACATTCTTCGTGACGAGGTCAAAAGGCTTAGCAACGAGCTAAACCGGTTCGCCGAGGAGTTAATACAATCCAACCATAACCTGTTGGCATCCGAATTTATTAGGCTTGAACAAAGACCTGTGGCATGCGATAGCGACAAGGTTACTCCCGACCAACTTGTTTCAGCATGGTGGAGTACGATAGATTTGCACAACCCGCTAATCAAGAATACACCAGCCTTAAGCGAGAGGGTATGGGCCTACATGGAGAACTATTTTAGCGACGATTTTTACAAAGAGGAGCAGGATATGGAGTTTATCCGTGGTGTGCATGCTCTACTTGCATGGCCAATGGATATTGAGGTTAAATACGCCCTTAGGGAAATTCTGATTAATGGTTTTGTTGATTCGGATTACCAAGATGTTTACGAGTACCTCCAGCTTACTGCTTTTGATGATCTTGAACCCCTTAAAAAACCCGAGCCAGAGGATAAATCGAACAAAAAGCCTAGGGTTAAGGTGGGCGAGAAGGCGCTCGATTTTAGGTTGCAGCCTTTGCAGGGAAGCCCCATCAATCTTTCTAATATTAATGCCGATTACAAGCTGGTGCTGTTCTGGTCGTCGTGGTGTCCTCACTGTATACATGCTATGCCAAAAATTTTAGAGATTTATAAAACCTATAAGGATATGGGTTTCGAAGTTATTGCCATATCGTTAGATGATGAGTCAACTTTATGGGAGCGATACGTGAGGGATCTAAACCTCCATTGGATAAATGTTCGCATACCTTATAGTCCCGAAAACGATGTGTATGCTGTATACGATGTGCATGAAACCCCGCGTATGTTTCTACTATCCAAAGATCTTGAGATTGTATCCAAACCTTCCACCATTCGTCAGCTCGAGGTAAGGCTACGTCGTGCATTTTGCCGTTAGAGACTTTTAAAAAGTATCAAAATGAAATGTAAGTATTCTCCGACCCGTCTACTTTTTATA
Source organism: Tenuifilaceae bacterium (assembly GCA_034006965.1). Classification (GTDB taxonomy): domain Bacteria; phylum Bacteroidota; class Bacteroidia; order Bacteroidales; family Tenuifilaceae; genus Perlabentimonas. Next base: position 12,729 of record JAVERU010000054.1, on the reverse strand, counting down.
CTACTAGCCTTGCTGCCACTAACCTTTAGCTCATGCGTGCAGTATAAACTGATCAATATTCAAACCCTTAGGCCTGCCGAACTAACCATACCAAGCAATTTTGTGCAGCCACTTGTGGTGGTTGGTATCTACGAGGGTATCCAAGGAGTACCCGAAAGTATGGCTCAAGCTTCGCTCGATAGCACAGCGGCCATTGAGGCTGGCTTGGTGTTAGCCGAAACTCTTGCCGAATCGCCTTGGTTCGATGGGCTTGAAATACCTGTAAAGCAGCATTATCGCGACGATTCCTCCCATCTGATTTTGCCCTACCCATGGAAAAAGGTCGAGGAGCTTGCTGAGGGTACCAATGCCGACCTTGTTATATCGCTCGAGTATATTAAGCTAACCCCCAAAACAAGCGGATATCCTTTCTGGGATGGCGCAATGCAAGCCTACTACGGATACCTGTCGATGAATGTATATGCATACTGGCGTGTATACGACCTGTACCAGCAAAAGGTGTTCGGCGAACATCTGTATCGCGACACGCTTACCTGGGAGGAGACTGACTATTATCGTGTTAGGGTAGGCGACCAGCTTCCTGGATTCTTTTCTGCTGCAACCTATTCTGGCTTTTTGGCCGGACAGGATTATGCAAAAAAAATTGCCCCATCGTGGATGGACGAACAGCGTGTGTATTTTGTTAAAGGGCCCAAGGCCATGAAAACTGCTGCTGAGTTCGCTCAGAATAACCAGTGGCTCGATGCCGCAGCCCATTGGCAAATAGTTTTAAAGAATTATGGTAATAGGCCACAGCTAGCCGCTAAGGTAGCTTTTAATATGGCGGTTGCCAACGAGATTTTAGGAAGCTTCGATGTTGCTCTGGAGTGGTTAAATCAGTCGGAAAGCTATTACGCACTGCCTGAAACATCATGGTATAGGAGAATTATTGAACACCGCATTAAACTTTTAGAAAGATTATAGCCAACTTCCCATGAACTACCTACTCCTTATCATATTAGTAATAATAGTTTTAGAGTTTATATTTGAACTTATACTTGATTGGTTAAACCTAAACGCTAGAAAGCAGCCTATTCCAGCCGTCTTATCCGATGTATACCCTCCCGAGAGGTATAATCTCCAGCAAAGCTACAAAGTCGATACCACACGATTCTCCTTATTTCAAAACACCATTAACACCTTTGCTATCGTTTTGGTGCTATACTTCGGTGTGCTAGGATCTCTCCACGAGTGGCTTGTGGATTTTAACTTCGGTAATATTCTTACTACCTTGATATTCTTTGCAATAGTAGGGTTTGCTGGATGGGTTGCTTCCATCCCTTTTTCCATTTGGAGCACCTTTGTTATTGAAGAGAAGTATGGTTTTAATAAGACCACCAAGCGACTTTTCGTTACAGACTCGATCAAATCTCTACTTATTAGCTTCACTATAGCTGGAGGTGTTCTGGCAATAATAGCATGGGTATTTCATACCACACAGGAGTGGTTCTGGGTAATTGCCCTTGGGGTAATGCTTGTATTCTCGTTGTTGGCCAATGCCCTCTATTCAAGGGTTATTGTGCCCTTGTTCAACAAGCAGCAACCGTTGCAGGAAGGTGAATTGCTGAACGCGATAAAGGAGTTTGGCCTAAGCGTAAACTTTCCTGTAAGTAAGGTTTTCGTTATTGACGGTTCAAAGCGTTCCACCAAGGCCAATGCATACTTCACAGGTTTCGGCAGCAATAGACGGGTTGTACTATACGACACGCTAATCGAAAAGATGAGTACCGATGAGATAATCGCCGTGCTAGCACATGAAATTGGCCACTTCCGTAAGCACCATATCTGGATAAACTTTGGCCTGGGTGCAATTCAGTCGGCTGTTATTCTCTACGTTTTTGGCTGGTTGGCACAAAGTGTCGAGTTATCCTATGCTCTAGGTTATACCTCAGCTAGCGAACCTGTCTTCCATCTATCGTTGGTTGGGTTTGGGTTGTTGTTCTCACCCATTGAAACAATCTTGGGGATTTTCACTAACAGGTTAAGCCGCAGCATGGAATACCAAGCTGATGCTTTTGCCGCTAAGCATGGCATGGGCGATGGATTGATTTCAGGGTTAAAAAAACTTTCATCCGAGAACCTTTCCAATCTTACTCCTCATCCCCTGTATGTATATGTAAACTACTCGCACCCTACCTTACTCCAACGGATTAATAGGATAAGCGGTGAGTAATTTTATCAGATTCGAAACCTTTTCACAAAAAAATAATCTACTTTTGCTGGCAGTTAGCCTGCCTCTTTAGCTCAGCTGGTAGAGCAGCTCATTCGTAATGAGCAGGTCGTGGGTTCGAGTCCCATGAGAGGCTCAATTTACTGGGTAGCCACAGGCTACCTTTGTCTTATTTATAAACCAAGGCATGTACGCTACAATTATTACTATAGGAGATGAAATACTTATTGGACAAATTGTTGACACCAACTCGGCGTGGATGGGCAATGAGCTCAATAAGGTTGGGGTTAAGGTTCGGCAAATCATCTCAATATCCGATACAGATGAACAGATTAAAAGCACAGTTAAACAATCGATTAACGATTCTGATATTGTGCTAATAACCGGAGGGCTTGGCCCAACCAACGACGATATAACCAAGCAGGCACTTTGCCAACTTTTTGGCAGTGAGCTTGTGGTCCATGAGCCCACCCTTGAACATATTAGGCAAATATTTGCCAAACGGGGCTTGCCATTAACTGACCTCAATGCACGGCAAGCCGAAGTGCCCAGCAATTGCGAGGTGCTGCTCAATCGCTTGGGAACAGCGCCAGGTATGTGGTTTCAGGTCGATGGTAAGGCGGTTGTGGCCATGCCGGGTGTTCCATTCGAGATGAAAGCCATTATGCAAGAGCATATTTTACCTAGACTGTTAGCAATATCGGGCGGTGAAAGCATTGTTCATAGAACAATTCAAACCTTTGGTCTACCCGAATCGTTTTTGGCCGAAAGGCTTACCGAATGGGAGGCCAAAATGCCCAACAATATCAAGGTAGCATACTTACCAAACCCAACCTCAATACGTATAAGGCTTTCTTCTTCAGGCCCAAAAAAGGAATTACTTGAATTAGAAATACAAAAGCAGGTTGAAGCTCTCATGAAGATAATTCCCAATAACATCTTTGGCCATGAGGACGACACGATGGCTTCGGTAGTTGGTGATCTATTGGTAGAGCATGGTTTAAAGCTTGCTGTGGCCGAAAGCTGTACCGGAGGAACCATTGCGCATCTGATTACCCAGCAACCGGGTTCCTCCCGCTATTTTACTGGTGGCGTTGTAGCTTACGCCAATGATATAAAAATAAGCGCATTAGGTGTAGATGGTCACCTTATCGAAACACACGGAGCGGTTAGTCAGCAAGTTGTTGAGGCAATGGCCAATGGGGTTATGCGTAGGTTTAGCACCGATTATGCCATTGCAACCTCGGGTATCGCTGGCCCAACTGGGGCTACACCGGGAAAACCAGTGGGAACGGTATGGGTGGCTGTTTCATCAAGGCATACCGCTGTAAGCCAGATGTTCAGCTTTGGTTCCAATAGGGAGCAAAATATCCTTAGAAGTTCGGTCTCGGCTCTCAACATGCTAAGGTTATTGATACTAAGCGAGAAAAAAATGCAATAAAAAGGAATTTTTTTTCAAAATACTTTGGAATTTTAGATAAAAATAGCGTCCTTTGCGCACTGTTTTGAAAATCATACAAATCCAAAATACACAGGAGAGATGTCTAGAATTTGTCAGATTACCGGAAAGAAACTAATGGTTGGGAATAACGTTTCTCACTCAAACAAGAAGACCAAGAGGAGATTCTACCCCAACATAATGAACAAGAGATTCTTCCTCGAGGAGGAGAATCGCTGGGTAACCCTTAGGGTGTCAGCGGCAGGTATCCGCAACATCAACAAGAAGGGTTTGAAGAGCGCCCTAAAAGAAGCTCAGCAAAAAGGTCTAATTAACATCTACTAAAGAATACTGCAATGGCAAAGAAAGGTAATAGAGTACAGGTGATCTTGGAGTGCACTGAGCACAAGGAATCGGGTATGCCTGGCACCTCTAGGTACATCACAACCAAGAATAAAAAAAACACCCCCGATAGGATTGAGCGTAAGAAGTACAATCCTATTCTGCGCAAGGTAACCGTACATCGTGAAATCAAATAAAACATTAAGTTATGGCTAAGAAAGTAGTTGCATCTTTACAGAAAGGTGAGGGAAGAACTAACACCAAGTGTATCAAAATGGTGAAGTCGCCCAAGACTGGTGCCTATGCTTTCCGCGAGGAGATGGTGCCTAATGCTCAAATCAAAGACTTTTTCGACGGAAAAATCTAGTTTTTCCCTTGAGATACGTATTTCGCTTAAAAGCTTCCTGATTAATAGGGAAGCTTTTACTATTTTTACCCAATTCATTCCAAAAATTAGTTGTTATGGGAGTATTCGGACGTTTATCGGGAAGCAAGAAGGAGTCTCTAGATAAAGGTTTGCAAAAAACTAAGGAGAGCCTCTTCTCGAAACTCTCTAGGATTGTGGTGGGCAAGTCAACCGTGGATGATGATGTGCTCGACAATCTTGAGGAGGTACTTATCACTTCGGATGTGGGCGTAGAGACTACCCTTCGTATCATCGAACGCATTCAAGAGCGTGCTGCCCGTGAAAAGTATATCAATACCAGCGAGCTAAACCAGATACTTAAATCGGAAATAGCGGAGCTGCTAGCCGAAAACGAGTCGGGCGATGTAGATAATTCAATAGATACTCCCGATGGATCGCCTTATGTTATTATGGTTGTGGGTGTTAATGGCGTTGGAAAAACCACTACCATTGGTAAGCTCGCATATATGTACAAGAGCGCTGGTAAGAATGTGTACCTGGGAGCTGCCGATACCTTCAGGGCCGCTGCTGTCGACCAGCTCACCATCTGGGCCGACAGGGTGGGTGTGCCCATCGTGAAGCAATCTATGGGGTCCGACCCCGCATCGGTAGCCTTCGATGCCCTTTCGTCGGGCAAGGCCAACCATGCCGATGTGGTGATAGTTGATACCGCTGGCCGGCTGCACAACAAGGTAAACCTCATGAATGAGCTCACAAAGATTAAAAGGGTGATGCAAAAGGTTGTTCCCAACGCTCCGCATGAGGTGCTTCTTGTGCTCGATGGTAGCACGGGGCAAAATGCCTTTGAGCAGGCAAAACAGTTTACCCTAGCCACAGAGGTTACTGCCCTTGCGCTTACTAAGCTCGACGGTACTGCCAAGGGTGGTGTTGTGCTAGGAATATCTGATCAGTTTAAAATTCCGGTGAAATACATTGGTGTTGGTGAAAAAATGACAGACTTGCAGATTTTCGACCGCTTTGCATTCGTTGATTCGTTGTTCTCGTAGCCACATAAAATTGTTTGATAAATACAGAATGGGGAGGGCAATTTAATTGCCCTTTTTTTGTAGCTTTGGTGGCCATTCATTTCTGCGTTCAATTTTAAATAATCTATACAACAAATAGATATGGAAAAGAAGAAGAAACCATTAGCCACCCGCACCCCCATATATCGCGATACCGGATTTCATCTGGTTGACATTCCTACCATGCAACGGGCTTTTGCCAATGAGCACGACTATTCTCGCCATCCTGAGCTATATATTTATAGCCGATATAGAAACCCGAACGTTGCTGCTGCTGAGGAGATGCTCATGGAGATTGAGGGCAGCCGCTGGTCAGTTCTTGCCGAGTCGGGCTTGGCAGCCATCGATATTGCTCTATCCATTTTTCAGGAGCACGATAACCCGGGTAGTTGGCTTTTCTTCTCTGAGATTTACGGGGGAACTAACCACTTTATCGACAATGTGCTGATTAAACGTCGAGGTATGGATATTCACCGCTTTTTCCCCGATGCCGATGAGTATTCCATCGATAAATTCGAGGCTCTACTTAAGGAGCTAAGGCCAAAGGTTGTCCTATTCGAGGCCATATCTAACCCCATGCTCATAACCCTCGATGGCGATAAGTTTATTGAAGTAGCCAAGCGGTATGGTGCTCGCGTTATTGTTGATAATACCTTTGCCACGCCATTCCTTTGGAAACCTCTGGATAGTGGGGCCGATATCGTTGTACATAGCGTTACTAAGTATCTTGCTGGTCACGGTTCCATTTCGGCGGGTGTGCTCTCGGGCAATTGCCCTGAGTTAGAAAGGGCCGCCTTAGAATACAGGAAATTGGTTGGCCATATGCTCTCACCCGACGATGCAGCTAGGCTTTGTGAACAGCTAAAAACCTTTGAACTTCGTTTTCAGAAGCATTGCCACAATGCAGCTGAGTTGGCAACGTTTCTCGATGCCCATGAACGGATCGAAAAGGTGCTTTACCCAGGATTGAAAGACCATTCCACCTACCATAATGCATATAAACTTTTTAATAATAAGGGGTTTGGAGCTATTATTACTTTTGATTTAGCTGGTGACGACAATTCACAAAAACAGAAGCGATGCAATCAGTTCATAAATCTTGTTAAAGACTATATTCTGCTGGTACCAACGCTTGGCGATGCCGATACCATTCTAATGCCCATCGAGCCGGTTTGGGGCGACAAATACCCTTATCCCGGAATGATTCGTTTATCAGTAGGTATAGAAAATACAGCGTGGTTGATTAGTTTGATTTCTCAAGCGCTCGATTCGCTTGATTAGCATTAGCATGACCTATGGGGATTACAAAAGGTTTCATATTCGATTATAGCAAATGCGTAGGGTGCCATGCCTGCGTAGTTGCCTGTAGTGTCGAAAACTCTACTATTCCCCCTCTAAGTTGGCGAAGTGTTACCCACTACAATAGGCAGAAGTTACCACTTTTGGGCTACGTTCATCTATCCCTAGCATGCAATCACTGCCAAGAAGCACCCTGCCTCAAAGCTTGCCCAAGCGGAGCATACAAGGTAGACCCCATAACCAAAGCCGTAATCCACTCACCCGACCTATGTCTTGGATGTAAGTATTGCACATGGGCTTGTCCATTCGACGCACCCAAATTTAACGTCCAAAGTGGCGTAGTGGAGAAATGCCATTTCTGTTACCATCGGCTAAAGGAGGGTCAAATACCTGCCTGTGCCCAAAACTGCCCAACGGGTGCCTTATCGTTTGGCGAGATTGATGAGCAACCTAATCCCAATGCATTTGGCATGTCGGAGCGCAACATCTATCCCCGCATAAAAGTTACTGGTGATGAGGTGAAAGATGCGGTTCCGCAACTCGACCAGGAGGCAACGCTATCGCCTAATGTGTTCAGCAGGAGGTTATTGCCTTTTGTGAATAATAAAAGTTTTGACTGGCTTAAGGAATGGCCTTTGGCTGTGTTCACCTTCTTAAGCGCACTATTGGTAGGTTGGCAATGGTCCGGCGTTGCGAACCAGAGCATACCCCTTTCTCCTTGGGTTTTTGCAGCAGTAGGTGGTGCGGGTATGCTGGCTAGTACTTTTCACCTTGGTAAGCCTTTTAGAGCGTACCTATCAATCGTAAACATTAAAACAAGCTGGTTATCAAGGGAGATATTGATATTCGGATTGTTTATGGTTACAGGGGTTGCATCCAAACTACTCCACCTAGAATCATTGGAAATTGCATCGATGCTTGTGGGCGTGCTACTGCTCATATCCATCGAAATGCTTTACGCTTCTGTAGGCCGAAGCCTTAAGGATATGATTAGTAGTGGTAGTACATTTGGCATAGCCATAGTTTTTGCAGCACTTTTTGCTCAGCAGATGAACATATTGATTGCTTTACTCGCCTTGAAAACAATGCTTTTCCTTGTCATAGCAGGGCAAGGCCAGCATAAGCCTTCGGCAGCTATGGCCATGATATCTTTAGTCCGATTGGTAATAGGATTCCTAATTCCATTTGGGCTTATCTCGTTAAAAAACGAAAGTTTTTCCTGGGGTCTACTTATGTTTATCATCGCAAGCGAATTAATAGATCGTTTTATGTTTTATTACGAATTTAAGCCGGAGCGACCTTTCGCTAATAATTATGAACAACCAGATTATTAGGTGTAGCAAGCACAAGCAGTACGAGTAACTTATATATAATTTTGTCGTACAATCATTACTAAATTTTTTAGAAGTTGAGTAAACGAGCACAAAAATCTATTCCATCGAATAGTTTAAAGCTAGCCACCATTATCCTTCTCACATTCTGCCATTCTGTTTCCTTTGCGCAGGAGGGGCTAGAAGTGATTGGGCGACTAATTGTCCGGAGGGATACGCCCGATGACGCTACCATAGTACTTTTCAAACAGGGCATAGAGGTTAAGCGCATGGCTCCAGGAAGGGGTGGACGGTTTGATTTTATTCTCGATTATGATTCAGACTACACAATCAGCTTCGAGAAGCCGAACTATGTTACAAAAAAAATCAGCATAAATTCACGAATCCCTGCAAATGTCCAGCAAAGGGGATTTACTATTGATTTTGAGGTAGAGTTGGAACCACAAACAGACCAAAGTGCTCTTAAGGTTTACAATAATCCAGTGGCCAAAATACTATTCGAGACAAGACGAAACGATTTTGGCTTTGATGTTGACTATTCAGCCAGTTTCCAGAGGGATGTTGCCGCGGAAGAGCGTAAAATTGCCGAAGATGCTAAGAAAAAGGCAGCCGAAGAGGAAAAGGCACGTATAGCCGAAGAGGCTGCCAAGCGTCGTCAGGAGGAAGAAGTTAGGAAAAAAGCAGCTGAACAGGCTCGAATTGCAGAACAGGAGCGCCTGCGAAAAGAGGCTGAGGGAAGAGCATTAGCTGAAGCGCAAGCCAAAGAAGAGGCACGTAAAAAGGCTGAGGAGGAGGCTCGAAAGGAGGCCGAAAAGAGGCGACTTGCCGAAGAAGCACGAAAAAAGGCCGAAGAGGAGGCCCGTAAAGCTGAACAGGAAAGGGTAAGGCAGGAAGCCGAGCAGAGACGTATTGCAGAGGAGTCTCGCCGAAAAGCGGAGGAGGAAGCCCGTATGGCTGAGCAGGAACGTGTAAGGCAGGAAGCCGAGCAACGCCGCTTAGCCGAAGAGGCTCGGCGTAAGGCCGAGGAGGAGGCTCGGATTGCAGAGCAAGAGCGCCAGCGAAAAGAGGCTGAGGGAAGAGTATTAGCTGAAGCGCGAGCCAAAGAAGAGGCACGTATAAAGGCCGAGGAAGAGGCACGAAAGGAGGCTGAACGCAATAGGCTCGCCACGGAGGCTCGCCGTAAGGCCGAGGAGGAAGCCCGTATGGCTGAGGCAGAACGAATTCGTAAAGAAGCTGAACAACGGCGTTTAGCCACAGAGGCACGTCTTAAAGCCGAAGAGGAAGCCCGTATGGCAGAACTAGAAAGACAACGAAGCGAGGCAGAGGCGCTGCAACTTGCCCAAGCTAAAGTTCGAGAGGAAGCCAGAAGAAAGGCCGAAGAGGAACGCCTTCGTGCTCAGCAAGAGCAACAACGACTTGCTGAGGAGACAGCCAAAAGACGCGCTGAGGAGCTTCGCCTTGAGGAGGAGCGTATTAGGAAGGAAACCGAAAGGATACGTGAGCAAGAAGAACGTACGCGACAACAGTTGCTTCAGGAACAGCAGAGAAAACAGCAAGAGCTCGTTCAACAGGCTAATGAGCGAAAATTACAAACGATGGCTCAGCAAAGCGCTAACAAGGGTACTCCTATACCGGTTGAGAATATGGCTGAAAAGTATGGTTCCGAGATAACCGTTGAAAAATTTGAGCTAAATAAAATAGTACTTACCAGAACTGTTACCAACCGTGAGGGTGTAATTACATTTTATACAAGGGTCGAGCACGATAATGGATCGGTGTATCATTTTAAAAATGGTGAGTTCATAACCGCTTGGCAATACAATAACGAGACCAAGTAACCTTGTTTAAACCTTACTTTTTCACTACCAGAATGCAAGTCTTAACCACAGCCTGCCCCCGCAACTGTTACAGCACCTGCACCTTTAATGTGCACGTCGATAATGGCAAGGTTGTAAATATATCGCCAAGCTCCCAGAACAAAGCAACCCCCGAGGGTATCTGCCTAAAGGGATTAAGCTACGTGGAGCGGGCAAACTCTCCCGATAGGATTGTATATCCTCACCGAAAGGATAGTAAGGGCAAATTTCATCGCATTAGCTGGGATGAGGCATTCGATTCAATATCGGGCCGTTTAAAGCATTACAAGGAGCAGTATGGGTCGCAAAGCGTGATGTACTATGCTGCCAGCGGCATGTCGGGGCTAATCAATGAGCTTAGTGGCAAATTTTGGCACGATATATATGGCGGAGCCACAACCGTTTACGGAAACCTTTGCTGGCCCGCTGGGCTCGAGGCTACTCGCCTTACCCTGGGCGAGAATAAGCACAACGTGCCATGGGACTTGGAGAATGCTAAGCTCATTGTGCTGTGGGGGAAAAATCCAGCCGAGAGCAATATCCAGGAGATGATTCCCCTGGGCAAGGCGCTCGATAATGGGGCGCAGCTTATCGCCATCGATCCTCGCCGTACCGACTCAACCCAAAGGGCTACAGTGCTCATTCAGCCGGTTCCTGGAACCGATGCAGCGCTGGCACTTGCCGTTGCCAATTTGTTGATCTTAAACAATTGGATTGATAAAGATTTTATAGATAAAAATGTTCTTGGTTTCGACGAGTTTAAAGAGCACGTTAAAGACTACACATCGCTTTGGGCCTCTGAAATAACGGGAGTGCCCGAGGCGTTAATCTACAAGTTGGCTTGGAGCATAGGCAACATCAAGCCAATGACCCTAATTCCCGGATACGGGATGCAGCGTTACAGCAACGGTGGGCAAACCGTTCGGTGCCTGCTGGCATTGTCGGTCCTTACCGGAAATATTGGTAAGCCCGGTGCCTGTTGGCACTACGCCAACCTGCAGAGCTATGTATTCGACGATGTGCTTGAGCCAGACAGCTACTATCCGCCAGCCCAGCCCGATGGTATTACCCGTCGTTCCATTGCAACGGCTCGGCTGGGAGCCGATATGCTGACCACAAAAAATCCTCCCCTAAAGATGATTTGGGTTGAGCGTGGTAATCCCTTGGCGCAAAACCCTGATACTAATATGGTTTTAAAGGCATTCCGTAAGCTCGATTTCAGGGTGGTGGTGGAGCAGTTTTTTACCGATACCGCACTGGAGGCCGACATTGTACTACCGGCTAAAAATATGTTCGAGCAGAGCGATATTATTGGTTCCTACTGGAATCCCTACGTGCAGCTTAAGCAAAAGGTAGTTGAACCAACAGGGGAGGTGATGCCCGAGAATGAGATCTACTACCACCTGGCGCTAAGGTTAGGTTTTGCTAAAGAGGAGGTAGAGAAAGTATTGATTTCACCCGGTGATGAAGGTGTTGAACGTTTTCTGAACCAAAAATTAGGTAGGTTTCCTGAGCTCTCAATGGAGCAACTGAAGAATGGCCCTGTATTAGCTCCAGGATTGGAGGAAATACCATTCTCCGATAATATCTTCAGAACCCCGAGTGGCAAAATTGAACTCTACTCTCAGCAGGCTAATAGATTGTGGGGAGTAAACCCATTACCCTCTTTCGAAAAACCTGCCGAAGGATATTCCGATGATAAGGAGCAGCAGTTAGAGTACCCTCTGCACTTAATGAGCCCCAACACCAAGAACCGTATCCACTCGCAGTTTGGCAACCTAAAGGTTATTAAGATGCTAATTCCCGAGCCTTTTGTAGAGATTAATCCCTCCGATGCCGAGCTGCGCCGCATTAAGGATGGTGATAGGGTTCGGGTTTTTAACGCCCGAGGTGAGGTAACCGTTACCGCCCAGCTAACCTACTCGCTCCGTAAGGGCTGTGTGGTAATCCACAATGGCTGGTGGGGTGCTCAGGGGTGTGCGCTTAATGTTTTGTCCTTTGGCCGCGAAACCGATATGGGCCACGGCACGGCCTTCCACGATAATATGGTGGAGGTGGAGAGGGTGTAACTCTTTACTGGTTGTCAGCTAAATACTGACAATAAGGTATTAGTTGATATTAATTCGGCCCATTCTTTCCTTAAGTATTTCAAATTTTTCTATCCCATATGTTTATTGGATATAACTATTTCTATTTAAATAGGTTACCTTAAATCATAGAAGGGTTGTGAAAGTGCTGTATTTTACAATTTGTATTAACGTGAGTTCGATGTAATGCGTTGATATAAGACTCCATAAAATAAGGTAATAAGGTTGAATATCTTTAGCTTCGCTCTGTTTTACTAGGTATAAAAAAAACCGAAATAAGGTTTATGAACTACAAGAAACCTTATTATAAACTCAAATAACCTTAGTAATAAAATAAATTAAAATGATTATCGGTAAATATACCTAAAGGCTAAATTAAACATATAACGCCATTGCGAGCCTGCCTTTGCCCTGCCATTGCCCTGCCATTGCCCTGCCATTGCCGGCAGGCGGCAGGCAGGCGGTAGGCAGGGAGCGTTTTTTACAACGAAGCAATCATTTGCTATTCAACTCAATAGAGATTGCTTCAACCCTCAAAGCACGAGGCTTTGACTTCATCAAGCACTTCCTGGTTCGCAATGATGCTAAGGCTTTAGGTATCATAGCGGATATATTAGCCCCAATTAAAACCGAGCAGAAAAATTGCTAAATTTCTGACGGTATGAAAAAGAACAATTACTGGACATCAAAGCGAAAAGCTGAAGTGGTTCTTCAGCTATTGCGAGGCGAGGACATT
>JAVERU010000163.1:0-5483 GCA_034006965.1 Tenuifilaceae bacterium | reverse complement strand
CCGCACGGCATAAAGACGGCAAGAACTCTGTTCGGGCTCTTTCAAGGAACAGGAGAAGCAATGCTGTAATGTTAAGCCAAACGGCGGAGAACCCGTATGGGAAACGCCAAAAGTAGCGATGTGCAGCGTTGTGGCAGATGAAGCCGTAGTAGCGAACATATCCAAGAGAGTGGGAGTAATGACCCCACGAGCGAAGGGCTTCACATAATAGGTTCAAAATTGTATAACAACTTAAGATCACTTAAGGATGATTTTCGAGATTGAACAGAAGACGCAACCGATAACGAGGTTGCAAGTCACAGAGGCTTTTAAACGAGTAAGAGCCAATGGAGGGAGTGCAGGTGTGGATAGCATCAGCATTGAGCAAGTGAACAATAACAAGCGCAAATATCTGTATCCCTTGTGGAACAGGATGACCAGCGGGAGTTATTTTCCGAAAGCAGTCCGTGAGACCTTAATACCAAAAGGAGACGGAAAAATGCGAGCGTTAGGCATACCAACAGTAGTTGACAGGGTTGCACAGCAAGTAGTAGCAACGGAATTGGAACGTATTGCAGATAAAACATTCAGCGAGAGTTCGTTTGGCTATCGCCCGAATAAATCTGCACATCAAGCCTTAGAGCAATGTCGAATCAACTGTATGAAGCATAGCTGGGTGATAGACATTGATATCAAAGGTTTTTTCGACAGTATTGACCACGAGTTACTAATGAAAGCCGTGCAATGGCACACAGATAAGAAACATATCCTAATGTACTGTAAACGCTGGTTAGAAGCACCCATTCAGAAAGCCGATGGAACAATCCAACACACCAACGGAAAAGGAACGCCACAGGGTGGAGTAATCAGCCCAATTTTGGCAAATATTTTTCTAGATGTAGTGTTTGACAAGTGGATTGAAAAACGTAATCCTGAAGTTGTTCACGAACGCTATGCCGATGACATTGTTATACATTGTAGCAATATCAAAGAAGCACTGCGACTGCTAGAAGCGATAAAAGAACGATTCAGCGCTTGTAACCTTGAGGTTAACAGGGACAAGACCAAGATTGTTTACTGTCGCCGTAACCAGAAGAAGCAACCACCGTGTAGGGTTTACTATCAGAAATTTGATTTTCTAGGCTTCACATTTAAGCCCAGAATAGTCAAAGAGCGAGGCAAACTAAAGCTGGGATTCTCTCCCGCCATAAGTCAGAAAAGTATAGCCCGAATAAATGATGAATTGCGAAAACTCAAAATACATCGTTGGACTTACTTTAGTCTGGGCCGAATAGGGGAGATTTTGAAATCCAAAATCAGAGGCTGGCTCAATTACTACTCAAAATTTCGTAAGTCGGAGTTACGACATTTATTTCGTGATCTTAACAAGCGATTAGCCAAATGGACACGCAACAAGTATCGCAGATTTAGGCGTAGGCACTGGTACTTTGCATACAAATATCTACAATCAGTAGCCAAATGCTACCCGTACATGTTTGAGCATTGGAAAGTTGGGTTTATGCCTTAATCGCTGTCTTTTATTATGAAGAGCCGTGTGAATCGAGAGGTTCAAGCACGGTTCTGTGAGAGGTTTGGGGGTGAGATTCCCCCTTACCTACTCGATTTCCCCTCAATATCCACTTAAAAGCATATGCCTGTCATTCAGAACTAAACGAAGTGAAGCAAGGAACCGTTAGCTCGCCGAAGGCAGTCTAATAATATCTTTAAAGTTTTTGTCCGTCATTAATGATTTTTACTATAATCAGTTGGGTAGCTCAAAACTAGCTGTTGATTGGCAAATCTTTGGTGAGCTCAAACACTTTTGCATTTTTAAAGGGCGATTTAAACAAACTCTCCCTATTTTTGTAACCCATTTATTTTTGATTTACAGTGAGAATACACAATTTAGATTTAGGCGATAAACCGCTTCTGCTTGCCCCCATGGAGGATGTTACCGACCCCTCGTTTCGCTACCTGTGCAAGCGCTTTGGGGCCGATATGATGTACACCGAGTTTATTAATTCCGATGGCCTAATACGCGATGCCGAGAGTTGCCAAGAGAAGCTCAATATTGTTGATGCCGAGCGACCAATTGGCATTCAGCTGTACGGTCATATTATCGAGAGCATGGTGGAGGCGTGCCGAATGGCAACCGAGGCAAACCCCGAGGTTATCGATATCAACTTTGGTTGTCCAGTAAAAAAGATTGCCAACCGTGGCGCTGGTTCGGGTATGATGAAGGATATCCCCAAGATGGTGGAGATGACCCGCCAAATTGTTAATGCAACGCACCTACCCGTAACAGTAAAAACACGCCTTGGTTGGGACGATAGCACCAAGCAAATCGTTGAGATTGCCGAACGCCTCCAGGATGTGGGCATAAAGGCGCTTACCATCCATGGGCGTACACGTGCGCAGCTTTACAAAGGCGATGCCGACTGGGCACTTATTGGCGAGGTAAAGGCCAATCCACGGATGCAAATCCCAATAATTGGCAATGGCGATATTGATAGCCCTGAGAAGGCGGTTGAGTACTTCAATCGCTACGGCGTAGATGCCATTATGATTGGCCGTGCCACCTATGGCCGCCCATGGATTTTTAAGGAGATTAAGCACTATATGCAAACGGGCGAGCTCATGAAACCCATTACCGTTGAGGAGAAGGTGGCTATTGCTAAGGAGCACTTGGCAAAATCTATGGAGGTTAAGGGCGAGCGCCGTGGAATCCTTGAGCTGCGCCGACATCTGACCAGCTACTTCAAGGGGCTACCAAATTTCAAGGAGCTACGCCTTAAGCTGGTAACCACCGATTGCCCCAACGAGCTTAACCATTTGCTGTCGCAGGTTGCCGTACGGTACGCTGGCTTTGTTCAGGATCAGAGCATTAACCCATCGCCATGGGCGTAGTAGTGTGAATTTAAGCCTCGTGCGCCATTGCGAACCACGTAATTTGTAGGCTGAATCAATTCTTCTAAAGCAGTAGTGTCCGGTAAACCTTTTAAAGATTTCTCCCTTCGGTCGAAATGACAGGCTATTCATAATGTTTGGAGAGGGGGGGCTTGGTGGCGGCGAAGCCGCCACCAAGCCCCCCCTCTCCCCTTCAATTTATAACGCACTGTCATCCTGAACTTGCCTGCTGGCAAGCAGGCGTAACGCAGTGGAGTGAAGGATCTTATTTTGTAGCATTAATTTCCCCGGACAACAATTCTTCTAAAGTATGATTTATCAATATTCTGATAGTTAATTTCAATCCAATATAACACAACCACAGTCTTGAAGTTAAAACCATTACTAAACTCAACCATCTTTCTTGCCATTGTGGCCTGTATACTTTGGTCAACTGCCTTTGCGGGCATTAAAATTGGCCTGCAATATACCTCACCCTTTCAGTTTGCGGGTATTCGGTTCTTTCTGGCGGGACTGCTGATTATCCCCTTTATTCCTGATTTACGAACCAAGCTAGCTGCTGCCAAGCAAAATATCTCCAAAATTCTGCTGGTGGGCTTTGTGCAAACCTTTCTGCAGTATGCACTTTTTTACAGAGGGGTTGATATGGTTCCTGGTGCGCTAGGTGCTATGATTATTGGCTCTGGCCCTTTATTTATAGCCATTGTTGCGCATTTCTTTATGCCCGACGATACGCTTAACCGCCGTAAGGTGACAAGTATTCTGGTGGGGTTGCTAGGCATTGTAATTATTAGCCTTGGGCGCAAGCAGATGGGTGCTGTTGGTACCATGGCGAGCGTGGGCATTCTCATTCTGATAGCCAATAACCTGCTGGCAGGCTTTGGCAATATGCTGGTTGCCACCGATAAGCGTCGTATTCCGCCGCTGGTGCTCAGCTCTTTCTCTATGATATTTGGTGGTGCCTTACTTTTTGGCTTGGGGTTGGTAACCGAGGGTTATCAGTCGGGCCCATTCCCGCTGGAGTACTGGCTATCGCTGGGTTGGCTTAGCTTCCTTTCGGCAGCAGCCATATCCATTTGGTACACATTACTAAAACGCCCAGGCGTAAAGCTCTCAACCCTTAACATGTGGAAATTTATTATTCCTGTGCTTGGTGCTGTGCTTAGCTGGCTGCTGCTACCCAACGAGCATCCTACGCTAATTGCCGTTTTGGGAATGATTTTGGTGGGACTATCGCTGGTAATACTTAACTGGAATATTCGTAAGCGGGGGTTGTAAATGCTATCCCAATATTTAAGTCCGTGCGCAACTCTTGCTTCGGCAGGTGTAACACAGAGCACTTCGGCTAGCTCAGTGTAACACATGCCAAAGTGCTCAGCAACCGTCGCACCGGACTACCAAGCATATAACTCCGCAGCAAACCCTCAGCTGTAATACTTTGCTTTCGTGAGTTGCCTTTCTGTTGCATATGCATTCACTCCATAGCATTAAGTGTGTTTTATAACACATAAATTTGGGGGGGGTAGTATCGATATTAAGTGCTAATTTTGATTACAGAAATACATTGCAAATCACATAATAATATCTAAAACAATCAAAAGCATTTATTAAATCCATTACCCATATGCCATTGCAAGGCAATAAGCCATATGGCGGGGTTGATACCGCCCCGAAATTATAAGGTAAAATACTTGGTGCAGGGGATTGCCTTAGCCCTAAAGCAAAATAAGGAGGGAGGTCAGCCGTAGCCCAAAAGCTGGCAAAAAAATGCCCCACCCCCATAGAACAACTACTAAATCACTCTGGGAGGTGAGGCCAACCCAACTAATTAAAGTCGAATTAAAACTTATTACGATGAACAGAATTAAAAGTTTTGCAAGTGTAGCTATAATTGCGCTAGTAACAACGGTTTTAACAGTATTTAATAGCGGATGTAGCAAGGATGAGGGATTGATCCCCGATGCTCAAATGGCTGAAAAAGAGATGTTGGTTTTTAAGGATTATGAGGAGTTTAGGACTGCCATTGATAAGACAATTTCATTTAACCCAGATGAACTAAGCGCTTGGGAGGAAGCACAGGGGTTTATTTCTTATGGAAGTAAATGTGAAGAAGTATATTTTAGTCAAGATTTTGAGAGTTTTGAGAATATGGATGCGATTAAATACTTTGTAGATA
This sequence comes from Tenuifilaceae bacterium, assembly GCA_034006965.1. GTDB lineage: Bacteria > Bacteroidota > Bacteroidia > Bacteroidales > Tenuifilaceae > Perlabentimonas. The sequence goes on along the minus strand of JAVERU010000163.1, from coordinate 421 downwards.
ATAACTCTCAGTATGTTGAACTATATGAAGAGTTGGGTGAATATACTTTAGATGTAAAATATTACAATTGTCCAGCACGGTATTTAATGAATACTGACAGGATGTATCAAATTTCTGGTACTATTTTCAAAGTATTCATTAATGGTGTTGCATATGTCGAATCAAAAAATGGACATTTATTAAAAAGCATAAATGAGGATGCATTTACCAGCACAAAAAATTCTGAAATAGGATTTATCGAATCAGATAAAAAAGATATCCTAAATTCAAGTAATGAATGCAACTTTTTGAGAGGATGATATTAAGACTCTGAAATATAACTAAGGAATTCTTCTAAAACTATTTACACCTTGAAAGTTCTAGTAAATGCTACTATATTTATTCTATGTATGAATTAAGTCAGTTTAATTTACAATTTATG
>JAVERU010000084.1:0-13632 GCA_034006965.1 Tenuifilaceae bacterium | reverse complement strand
GATGATATTAAGACTCTGAAATATAACTAAGGAATTCTTCTAAAACTATTTACACCTTGAAAGTTCTAGTAAATGCTACTATATTTATTCTATGTATGAATTAAGTCAGTTTAATTTACAATTTATGAAACAATGATTCATCTATGATATCATTGTCCAACAAACAAGAGTGGACTGTCTGAAAGATGGTTCACTCCTGTTTGCGAATAATACTATATGTTTATCCGCATCCATACCAAACCTTTCAATCGTCATTACGAAACTCTCGTTCATTGAGAGTTGAAGTAATCTTTATGCTCTGAAAAACAATAAGTTGCCATATCGTAAAAACACTCCCAGAATACCGCCTGCCTGCCGCCTGCCTGCCGGCAAAGGCAGGGCAAAGGCAGGCTCGCAATGACGTATTCTTATATTTTAACTTTAGGTAAGTTAACGGATAATCATATAATACTATTTTAACTTTAAAAATTAAAACAAACAAATGAAAAGACTTTTGCTTTTAGCCTCGTTGCTAATATCAATTAACACCTTCGCTCAGGTTTATACCGTGCCAAAAAGGATTAACGCTAAGTTGGGTTTTTCCCTTAGTAACCCAGAGGACACAAATAGTAACCTCCCAAATTTTAGGGTTGAGGTTAACTGCAAAATAGTCAATTTTATTGAGGTTGGTGTTTACGCAGGGTTTGGTTTCTATCAAGATATAAAAAGAGAAATTATTGGGACAACCACAGGTGCGACAATATCAGGTTACGCAGCCACTAACTATGGGCTGAATGCTAATTTTCATATTTTGCCACTAGTTGTTAAGGAGAGAAAACTTCGGTTAGACCTCTATGTGTCGGGAAAACTAGGGGGTATTAATCCCGAAAGAAAAAACTTTTCACCCCTGCCTCATAAGTACTTTTCCGATTATGGGGTTTACGCAGGTGCGGCATATTACTTTACTCGTCATTTTGGTGTTTATGGTGAGTTTGGATATGGGAGCTATACAAATCTCAGGTACGGTTTATCATTTAAGTTTTAAAATATAACGTATGCTTATAAGTTTTGATAACAAGGGAATACGAGGTGTTGTAGGGTTTTCTTTGGTTTGTGTGTTTCTTTTCAGTAGTTGCTACAAAAAGCTCGACTGGAACCCACCTGAATTTGAGAAAAAACCTGTTGTTAATGGGATTATTAAGAGTGGAAGCCTCGTTTCCATAATGGTTTCAACTGCTGTAAAATTTACTGCCAAGCCCACCCCCGCTGTAGATAATGCCGAGGTGCTACTATACGTTAACAACGAGTACGCCGAAACGCTTGAATACATTGGCGATGGGCTGTACCAGTCGCAGCTAATTGCGCAGGAGGGCAGGGAGTACCGCTGCGAGGTAACAATACCTGGTTACCCAACAGCCACATGCTCTACCCGTATTCCCAAGCATCAGAACATAGTAAAATTTGAACATATTAATATGGCTGGAGTCGATGAGGAGGGGTTAACCTATCCAGCCGTTAAGGTAACTTTCGATAATTTACCCGATACACCAGTTTACTACGAGGTGGTTATTAGGCTTTTTGAGGGCGAAGATTATAAAGGTATTGCTGATCCATTCTACATTGTTGACCCTGTTCTGCTCAACGAGGGCTTGCCCATGACCGTGTTTAGCAACGAGCTAATTGAGGGTAGCACCTACACCATGACCATTAATTATACAACGGGTAGTGCCTCAAATCATAATAATGCTGGTTGGGTAACCAATCTTTTCCCAGTACAGGTTGAGCTGCGTACCATTTGCCATAGCTACTACAAGTTTATAAAACAGCAGTACCTGTACGAGTTGGCTACCAGCGAGCCACTACTATCGGTTGGAGTAACGGGCACTTATAATCTCTATAGCAACGTGCAGCATGGCTACGGGATACTCACTGGGTACTCATCGGTAAAATCGGAAATTATTGACCCTAATAGCTAAGCATTGTGAAGATTTTTAAATTCATTATAGCATCAGCATTGCTTTGTAGCGTAAACTTTTCTGTGGTTGCTCAGCAGCGTATCGCCGGATTTGTGCGCGATAGCCTCACCCGCGAGGTGCTGGTGGGGGCACATATAGTTGATAGCACCCGTATGAGGGTAGTACCCACTGATAACACTGGCTATTTCAGCATCAATGTGCAGGCCAATAGCAGGCTAGCGGTATCGTTTGTGGGGTATAAGCCGCATATAATCAGCGTAAAATCAATAACCGATTCGCTGTTTGTAATATTGCTAAGTCCCGATAACAGTATCGACGAAGTGGTGGTAACCCATACCAAGCGACACACGCACAGCGTGGCATCGCTTAGCAACCTGGAGCTGCAGCAGCTGCCCTCGCTGGGGGCAAAACCCGATGTGATGAAGGCCATTCAGCTACTCCCCGGCATACAGTCGCAGAACGAGGGCTCAAGCACCATTCTGGTGCGTGGTGGCAATCCGGGCGAGAACTTATATCTTTTTGATAATATTGCGCTTATATACGTAAACCATCTGGGCGGATTTACCTCGGTTTTTAACCCTGACATTATAAACAACATCAATGTTTACAAAGGGGGTTTCCCCGCCAGCTACGGGGGCAAGCTGTCGTCAATTATGGATATTGTCCAACGCCAGGGTAATGTTAACAAGCTAAAGGGTGCATACAGCATTGGCATAACCGATGCCTCATTCGTACTGGAGGGGCCCACCCCAATAAAAAATTCAACCTTTATTGTTGCTGGTCGCAAAACGCTGGTTGACCCATTACTTGCATTAGCCAGTAAGATTTCGGGTGGGGGCGATTATATACTGTCGTACGGTTTTCATGATGTTAATGGGAAATTTACTTGGCGACCCGATACCCAAAACACCCTAAGCGTAAATCTTTATCAGGGCGATGACTATATAAACTGGTGGTACTATAACAGCAGTAATTCGGGTAGCGAGAGGGCACGGCTTTCAAACGTGTGGGGCAACTGGTTGCTATCGGCCCGTTGGAACCGGGTGCACAGCCCTAGCCTGTACTCAACGCAAAGCCTTTCGTATGTGCGCTATAGATTGAAAAATAACCAGAATTATTCTAACACCGACCCCGATTTAAAGTTTGAGTTTAAGCGAAACTTTACATCCATAGTACAGGATATCTCCCACAAGTGGGATTTAAAAGCTGAATTACACGAAAATTTGGGTGTCGATTTTGGCGTACATACTGCATACCTTAGGTACAATCCCAATAATATATACATATCAAATAATCCAGCGGCAACGAGCCAGCCTACCATAAATACGCTTGAACCATCGGTATATTCCGAGGCCAAGCTAGAATTCCCCAAAATACTTTCATTGCGCCTAGGGGCACGTGCTGCGGGTTACGTATCGGAGCAATATAGTACATTTAGAGTTGAGCCCAGGGCAAACCTTAATATCAATATAGGGGAAAACCATACGCTTAATGCTAGCTATATGGTAACCAATCAATTCTCGCACCTGCTATTTACCCAGGGCGAGATCATGAGCAACGAGGTGTGGGTGCCGACAGGCGATGGCATTAGCCCCGCATCAACCCAGCAGGTTTCAGGGGGATGGCGTGGCTTTTTTGGTAAGGGGATGTGGGATATAGAGGTGAGCGCATATCACAAAACGCTAAGCAATATAGCCACCTATCGCGAGGGGTACACATCGCTTATGGGCGATGGCAATTGGCGCAACAAGGTTGAGACTGGTGGTGAGGGCGAAGCCTATGGCGTGGAGCTATTTGTGCGCAAAACACGGGGCAAGTGGACTGGTTTCCTGGGGTATAGCTGGTCACGGTCAACTCGTAAGTACCCCAATATCAATAGCGGTAAGCAGTATTTGTTCGATTATGACCGGCCCCATAACCTGTCGCTTACCCTTAATCGCAAAATTAGTGATAAGATGTCGCTCAGCGCCTTGTGGGTGGTCCAGTCGGGCTTACCCTTTACACCTGTTTACGGTAGGGCTTATGTGCCAAGCCTAACTCGCCTGGGCAATGATACCTACTACTACGAGGCTTTTATTTATGGCGAGAGGAATAGCGAGCGTATGCGATTTTACCATCGCCTCGATTTAGCGCTGAACTACACAACCCAAACCAAGTATGGCAACAAGGCGCAGTGGACATTCGCCGTGTACAATGCCTACAACAGGCAAAATCCTTACAGCTATATGTTTACGCACGATACTGAACAGCACAATTCTCGTATTCCACAATTAGATTATAATCACGCAGAACCTTACTCGCTTTACCAGTTGAGCTTTTTCCCAATTCTCCCAACCATTTCGTACAAGGTCTTTTTTGATGATATTAAGACCTTCCGCCAGCTAAAATCTCAAAGGAAGCAGGAGCGAAAAGAACAAAGGAAGGAGCAAGGGAGAGGGAGAAGTTGGTTGTATTTTGATGAGTAATGCTGAGATTTAGCAGTGAATAATCCTTCTTTTACTCACGGTGCAACTAATCCGCAAAGCAAACAGTCACACTATGAGAAAAGTCCGGGCGCAACTCATGCTTGGGCATTGCTCAGCAACCGACGCACTCGGACTATTTCTTTCTGTTCAACTGAGGTTGAACAGAAAGTGGGTTTATCCATTTATGTAGCGCAACTTATGTTATGGTAGATGTTTTAGGTTAACCTTTGTAATGCATCCGCCGCTACTGCGCGCATGTCCTCACCCGTGTTAGCCAAGTACACGAAATAGCTTATTTACCTAAAATGTTTTTTTGCTGTAGGCAAAACCACACGATGAAATCGTGTGGCAGCGAGGTTTGCCTGCGTTTCCTGCTTGGCGGAGCCAAAAGAGATATTTACGGCTTAGGTACAGCCAAAGCCTAGCGGGTGACTCATTGCTTAGCAAGCATTCATCCCGTGAGTAGCTAAGCTATCCCAATGTAAGCCCAGGCACGACTTAGGCTTCGGCTGGTGTTACACAGAGCCCTTTGACTATCTTTCTGGATACCCATTCTTTAGAGGTACAACCCTTAGCCAAACAGGCAGACTGAAAATGTGCAAAAGGCAGTATATGTCAATAAACCTGTCCTTTAGGACCGGGAAAGAAAACTGGAAGGTTATGGGCTTTAGCCCTGCTATTTTACCCGTTAGGTAGGGTTTTCACAACTCCCCTTTGGGATCCAATTTTTGTTTTGGCAAATGATTCAGGCTCGGCAATCGTTGCGCTCGGACTATTCCTGTTCAGCTTAGGTTGCGGTCTAGGTGGGTTTGCTCACACGTGGTGACAAGGAAAGTAAATGGACAATTGTCCTAATTAATTTTTACTGTGCCAAAACCACACGATAGAATTGTGTGGCAGCGAGGTGGTAAACTACAAAAAAAGCGTGGTCCAAACCACGCTTTAACTTTTCAAACTATGCAGAAACCTTACTGCTGCGAACGGCAGTACATTTTTAGCATGGGCTCGGCGGGCTGGTAGTTTAGCTCCACGGCACGCCTAAAGTCGTTGCAGGCACCCTCGGTATCCCTAACGTTCATACGCGAAATACCCCTATTGTAGAATGCCTCGGCATTTCTGCTGTCGCGGCTAATAATGTAGTCGTAATCGGGCAGCGCTTCATGGTGCTGCCCCAGAATGGCTTTTGATACGGCTCTGTTGTAGTATGCCTGGGCAAACTCCTTATCAAGTTCAATAACCTTGGTGAAATCGGTAATTGAGCCCTTGTAGTCCTTCTGAAGTGCTTTGGCTATACCCCTGCCGTAGAAAGCCCTTTTGTAATTGGGGTTAATCTCCACGGCCTTTGTAAAATCGGAAACAGCTTGGCGGTAATTGTTCTTCTTAAGATGTGCGCCACCCCTAGCCCCGTAGGCTAGGTCGTAGTTGGAGTCGAGTTTAAGCACGCGGTTAAACAGGTCGATGGATTCATCAACCTTGTTGAGGTTATGCTTAGCCTGGCCGAGTTGGTAAAGCGTCTCCTTGTCGGTTGCATCAAGCTCGGCGGCAAGGGTAAGGTCGCTCTCGGCACCTTCAAAATCCTGAATTTTCAATTTAAAAATTCCACGCTGCTTATAGGCATCGGCAGGTGCATCGGCGCCTTCAATCATCTTGTCGTAGTCGGCAATGGCCCCCATGAAGTCATCGAGGTTCGCTCTTGTTTCGCCTCGGCTGTAAAAAGCCTCAAGGTTCGAACCGTCCAGCTCAATGCTACGGTTGTAGTCATTGATTGCGGCATCGTAGTTGTTTTGCGCAGCAAAAAGTAATCCACGTTGGTAGTAGGCGGCGGCGCTGCTATCGTTCATCTCAATGGCTTGGTTTATGTCCTTCATAGCATCATCAATCGCCCTAAGCTTACGCTTTGATATCCCTCTTTGTAAAAAGTAGTCGAAATTTCCTGGGTTGAGCTCAATGGCCTTGTTGAAATCGATAATGGCAACGGAGTCAAGGTCGAGAGCCAGGTAGGCTTCGCCTCGGGCAAAGTAGTAGTTGGCAATATTGCTCTTGTACCTAATGGCTCTACTGTATTTTTCAATGGCCTGCTCGAATTGAGCGGAGTCGGCAAGCTCGCATCCGCTATAGTAGGCCTTTTTGGCCAGCTGAGGCCTAAGGGTAACGAAGGTTGCACCAGCAACAACAAGAAGGATGAAAAATGCAATGGCAACTTTTTTCATGAATCGATGGGTTTGTTCTAGCGCAAAGTTAAATATTTTTAGGTATTACATAATGATGTGAGTTAAAATCAAAAAAAACAAAAGGCTACTCATTATGAATAGCCTTACTGTTGGAAGGACTTATTGCGTTAATCGCTAATTTTTGCAGAAATAAACTCCCTGTTGAGCCTCGCTATATGCGATATTGAAATGCCTTTGGGGCATTCGGCCTCACAGGCACGGGTGTTGGTGCAGCTGCCAAAGCCCAGCTCGTCCATCTTGGCCACCATCCTTTTAACCCTCTCCTTGGCCTCAATTCGGCCTTGGGGGTAGAGCGAAAGCTGTGATACCTTGGCCGCAATGAATAGCATGGCCGAGGAGTTTTTGCAAGCGGCAACGCATGCTCCGCATCCAATGCATGATGCTGCATCGAAGGCCTCGTCGGCTCTAACTTTTGATACGGGTATGGCGTTGGCATCCTGTGCCTGACCAGCATTTACCGATATGAATCCTCCGGCTTGCATTATCTTATCAAAAGCATTGCGCTCAACAATCAGGTCTTTTATCACGGGAAATGCTGCTGCTCTCCAAGGCTCAATGGTGATGGGTTGGCCGTCTTTAAAATCGCGCATGTATAGCTCGCAGCTTGTGGTTTTGCTATGTATACCATGCGGCCTGCCGTTTATATATAGGCCGCAGCTGCCACAAATGCCCTCTCGGCAGTCATGCTCAAAAGCCACAGGCTCTTTGCCCTCGGTTATCAGCTGACTGTTGAGGTAGTCGAGCATCTCGAGAAACGACATCTCAACCGATACGTTGTCGAGTGGATAAGTTTCGAATTTTCCTTTGGATTTGGCATCCTTCTGGCGCCATATTTTTAGCTTAACTTTCATGCTAGTGTTTTGTTAAGATTTTTTTGTTCGATTATTTGTAGCTGCGTTCCTGAACCTTAACGAACTCGTAGTTCAGCTCCTCTTTGTGCATAGTGGGCTGTTTTTTATAACCCTTGTATTCCCACGCAGCAACATAGGAGAAGTTGGCATCGTCGCGTTTAGCCTCTCCCGAATCGGTTTGGCTCTCTTCGCGGAAGTGGGCTCCACAGCTCTCCTTGCGGTTGAGGGCATCGTAGCATAGTAGCCTCGACAGCTCAAAGTAATCGGCCACGCGGCCGGCCTTTTCCAATTCTTGGTTCAAGTCGTTGGTTGTGCCGGGGATTTTCACATCGGTCCAGAACTCTTCCTCCAGCTTATCTATAAGCCCAAGTGCCTTTGTTAGTCCCTCCTCGTTGCGATACATTCCGCAGTAATCCCACATAATTTTACCTAGCCTTTTGTGGAAAGATGTTACGGTTTGCTTACCGTTTACGGCCATCAATTTTTCTAACCTTTCCTTGGCATCTTTCTCGGCGTTTTCAAATTCGGGCAGGTCGGTTTGTATGCGTGGGGTTTTTATCTCGTCGGCCAAATAATCGGTAATGGTGTAGGGTAGTATAAAATATCCATCGCCAGCGCACTGCATAAGCGAGCTTGCGCCAAGGCGGTTAGCTCCATGGTCGCTAAAGTTCGACTCGCCAATGGCAAATAGGCCCGGTATGGTGGTCATGAGGTTGTAATCGACCCAAAGGCCGCCCATGGTATAGTGCCCGGCGGGGTAAATGCGCATAGGCCTTTCGTAGGGCGATTCGCCAGTAATCTTTTCGTACATCTCGAAAAGGTTACCGTACTTATCCTCAATAGCTTTCTTACCCTGTTTTTGGATGGCATCGCGAAAATCGAGGAATACCGACTGGCCAGTTTCGCCAACCCCATAACCTGCATCGCATCGCTCCTTGGCTGCACGCGAGGCTACATCGCGGGGCACCAAGTTGCCAAAGGTGGGGTAGCGGCGTTCGAGGTAGTAGTCGCGCTCCTCCTCGGGGATGTCGTTGCCCTTACGCTTATCGCCCTTAGCTTTTGGCACCCAAACCCTGCCATCATTCCTAAGCGATTCGCTCATAAGCGTTAGCTTACACTGGTAATCGTTAAGCACAGGGATAGATGTGGGGTGAATTTGTATAAAGCTGGGGTTGGCAAATAGCGCTCCGCGCTTATGGGCTTTCCATGCTGCCGACCCGTTTGAGTTTACCGCTAGGGTCGAGAGGTAGTATATTGTGCCATATCCACCGGTAGCTAAAACTACGGCGTGCGCAGCGTGACGCTCAATTTCGCCAGTTATTAGGTTACGTACAATTATGCCCCGGGCTTTTCCGTCAACAACAACTAGGTCGAGCATCTCGCGGCGCGAGTACATGGTAACCTTGCCGGTTTGCAGCTGTCGAACAAGGGCGCTATACCCTCCCAGTAGGCACTGTTGACCCGTTTGCCCCTTGGCGTAAAAAGTTCGGCTTACTTGTACACCCCCAAACGAGCGGTTGTCGAGCAGCCCTCCATAATCGCGGGCAAAGGGAACACCCATCGCAGTGTAATGGTCAATTACTAGGTTGCTGACCTCAGCAGCACGATACACGTTGGCCTCGCGGGCACGGTAGTCGCCTCCCTTTATCATATCGTAAAATAGGCGGTAAACGCTGTCGCCATCGTTCTTGTAATTTTTGGCTGCATTAATGCCTCCCTGTGCAGCAACTGAGTGGGCGCGGCGAGGTGTATCCTGATAGCAAAAAACCTTCACGTTGTACCCTAACTCGGCTAATGTAGATGCTGCCCCAGAGCCTGCAAGCCCTGTGCCCACAACTATTATGTCGAGCTTTTTCTTGTTCGCTGGGTTTACCAGTCGGAGCGAATTTTTATGCTTGGTCCACTTGTCGGCCAAAGGGCCATCGGGAATCTTTGCGTTGAGCATTGTCATATTCTAGTGTATTTCAATATTATCAAACTAATTATTCCTAGTGTATAAACCAGAAGTAGATGGGGATAATGGTAAATCCTGCGGCAATTATCACTGCGTAGACGTACGAAACGACCTCGAGACGCTTAATCCACTTGCTGTTGTTAAGGCCAACGGTTTGGAATGCACTCCAAAAGCCATGGCTAAGGTGTAAGCCCAGAAATATGGCCGATACGATGTATATCACGTTGTACCACCAGTAGCTAATAAAGAATTCCGAAACCAAGAGGTACGTGTTGTTCATATGGGTTATGCCCCCATCGTACGTAACCGCTGGTACTGTCCCAAAGCGCAGCTTAATGAAGAAGTTAATCATGTGGAGCACCAGGAATGCTAGGATGGTGAATCCAAGAATGTACATATTGCGCGACGACCACGTGGTGATATCGTTTGATGCGCTTTTGGCGTAGGGTATGGGTCTGGCTTTCCTGTTTTTAAGCGTAAGGATTGTTCCATAGATTATATGGAATACGAAACCAAGCGCTAGCAACAGTTCAACACCTTTTAGCAGGGGAGTAGTGGCTAGGGTGTGCGCAGCCTTGTTGTAAAGTTCACCATCGCCTACCAGTAGCAGCAGGTTTGTGCCAAGATGAACCAACAAAAAGAGCATAAGGAATAGACCCGAAATGCTCATGATTAGTTTTTTACCAACAGAGGAGCTGAAGATACCATTCATAGAGTTTTGTTTTAAATTTTGCCAATTAAGGTACGCCGATTTGCTGTTATAAAGGGGCTTTTAAGCGTAAAATATTTATGTTTTTGAGCACTCAGGTATGCTTTATAATCTTTAGCCAATTAGCTTTAAGTACCGATCGCGGATAGCCGTTAGCCTATCGGGCGAAAGATTCTCTCTATAAATCTTCACCATATCGATAATGCTACAGCAGTGGTCGTAGATGTAGGCTCGCGAGGCGTCAAAGTAGAGTAAATCGGTGTCGAATTTAACCTCGGTGGTCAACTTTTTAAAGTCTTCCCATTGGATATTCTGCGGGATCTCGAAGTAGCCAATGTTAGTTTTTACTTCGTCTAAATAGATGCCCTCACCCATTGGCCTAAGGTTGAAAAAGCATCTTAACTTAATGATCCCCATCTCTTCCGAGAACGACATCGATTTCTTTTTGAACGATAGGCCCTCATCGACATAGTATTGCTGAATCATCTTGATATGGCTGTAGTTGTTGAGGTTTAGGAAGCGAATCACGTAGCACGTCTGGTTGTGTATAGTGATGGTTCCTGTTACAGCATCGATGGGAAAATTCAGCTTTTGCTGAATTTTTACCGTGGCTCGGGTTAGCACCTCAAGCGAAAAATAGCCGTCGAGGATAAAGTACACCATTTGGGGTTGGGAGTTGCTTTTAACCTCGTTGTAATATCCAAAGTATGGCGACACGGCTTCGATAACGCAGGTGTTCTTAAGGATTAGGTCGTTGCTTATGCACGACAAAGGCTCTTCTTTGATAACACCCCCGTAACGTTCTAAAAGTCTACTAGCTTCCATGGTATTTGGGTTAGGGTTTTTCCCAAATATACAAAATCGTAGGTTACAATTCAACCCTTTGCGTTGCATAGTTGAATTGCTTTGTTGTATTTAATGAAAAGGGCTACGCAGCTATATGGCCGAGTAACCCTTTGCTTAGTGCCTTTCAGAAAAGCTATGCCCCAATGGCTATAATGTCTTTGGTGATATAACTTCTTGCCACCGCAAGCTGAATCTCTTTCAACGATTCGGACTCTCTATCTGCTGTTGTTATGAGACGCATAAAGTCTTCCTCTTCAAGTATATCGATTGTTTTCAGTAGGGTGTTGTCAATCTTTGTGTAAATAGGGAAGAACCCTTGGTTGTCAATTAAAATTCGTGCAACGTATGCCTTAATTTGAGTTTCGATAAGGAGTTTGGATCTTTCTATATCGGCATAGTTGGGTTCAACTCTATGTTCCCTTGCGTAGTCAACAAACTGCGTGAGGATGTTAAGCCCATCAAGATACTCTTCGATCTCGGTATGGGTTTTCATATCGGCCATATGCCTTCGGTGCCTATCGGCAAAGCCAAAGGCAAACCTATAAATTAGGTTTCGTCGTGCAACCTGGTTAAAGTATGTGGTTACTCCAGTTGTGTCGAGCGGGATGAAATAGTCGGGCATAATTCCGCCCCCACCATAAACTGTTCGCCCGCCTGGGGTGGTGAACTTCAGTGAGTCTGCTAAATGTATGCTGTCGCGCTCTTGGAACTCACCGTGCATATACCTATTGTTGATATCGTAGAAGTACTCGTCGTTACCAGGTTCATAGGGTTTTTGGATGCTACGCCCGGTAGGGGTGTAGTACCTAGCAATTGTAAGCCTAAGAGCCGATCCATCGGAGAATAGCACTTGCTCCTGCACCAAGCCCTTGCCAAACGATCGGCGGCCTGTAACTATACCCCTGTCGTTATCCTGCAATGCGCCGGCAAGAATTTCGCTGGCCGAAGCCGAGAACTCATCGATGATAACTGCTACTGGCGTGTCGAGACACCTACCCCTCGCGTTGGAGTACACATTTTGTCGGGGTCGAGCTTTACCTTGCGTGTAAACTATAAGTTTACCCTCGGGCAGAAACTCGTTGGCGATATTGGTTGCAGCATCGAGGTAGCCGCCAGTGTTATTCCGTAGGTCAATAATTATTTTCTTCATCCCTTGGGCTTGCAGCTTCTCTATGGCCTCTATGAATTCGGTGTAAGTTGTGCGCGCAAACCGGGAGATTTTTATGTATCCAACCTCTTGGTTGAGCATGAAGCTAACATCAACGCTATAAATTGGAATTTTGTCGCGGGTAATCTCAAAGCTAACTATTTCGTTTAGGCCTTGGCGCAGTATGCCAACGGTTACCTTGGTGCCGGTGGGGCCTTTAAGCATTGTTACTATATCGTTCTGATCGAAATTAACTCCGGCAACTAGTGAGTCGTTAATAGTAATAATTCTATCGCCTGCCAAGAGCCCCACCCTCTCCGATGGCCCACCTGGGACGGTTGAGATGATAACCACCGTATCGTTGGGCATATTAAAGGTTACCCCAATACCGTCGAAGCCCCCATCGAGAGGCTCGTTCACCGTTTGCAGATCCGAAGCAGGTATGTAAACCGAGTGGGGGTCGAGGTGCTTAAGCATTGTTGGTATGGTCGACTCAACTAGGTTTTCCATCGATACAGTATCAACATATTGGTGCTCAATGTAGTTTAGTATGCTCGATAGCTTGTCTGCTCGGGGATAAACCGTTAGGCTTGATCGTTCGGGTTTCTGGTTTATAAATAGTCCCAACCATATTCCTGCGGCTAGCATAACCGCTAGTGCTATTGGGTATATGATATCTTTTTTCCGATTGTTGTATTGCATACTGTGTTGTAATAATCGTTTGTGATACAATTGTTTAGGTGTTGTCAGTTGAAAATTGTTACTCTTTTTCCATCTTTAGTATCTCTATACCTGCACGATGAAGTAGTTCTAATCCCTCGGTTGCTCTGTAATCATCGCTATAAACCACTCGTTTAATACCAGCCTGAATAATTAGCTTAGAGCACTCCATACAGGGTGCCGATGTTACGTATAACGTTGCGCCATCGCTGCTATTGTTCGACTTGGCCACCTTTGTAATGGCATTGGCCTCGGCGTGTAGAACGTATGGTTTGGTTTTTCCCGCTTCGTCTTCGCAGATGTTTTCAAAACCGCTGGGCGTTCCATTGTACCCATCCGAAATAATCATCCTGTCCTTAACGATAAGCGCGCCAACCTGTCTGCGGATGCAGTACGAGTTCTTTGCCCAGATATGAGCCATCTCAAGGTAACGCTTGTCAAAATCGTGTTGCTTATCGCCGTATGGATGAATGTTTGTTGTTCCTTCCATAATACTACTTGGTTTATCGGGCGATAAAGATATTAATAATTTTTGGTGTATGTAGATGAAGAAAAAGCCTTTAACCAAATTTGGCTAAAGGCTTTGCGTTTTGTACCCGGAGCCGGGGTCGAATCTACCTGTCGCCACCTCCGTTAGGCGAGGCAGACAGGCCGGCACGATATTGCTCAATTTTTTTCTTTAGCGCTTGACGCCCCCATCCTGTTTTGAGGTGTTTTTCCCGTTCTCGTGCTTGATGTCTGGTAGCAAACTCCT
>JAVERU010000053.1:0-19232 GCA_034006965.1 Tenuifilaceae bacterium | reverse complement strand
AGATTTTGTAAGTTTGATCCTGTAATGTACCATATCTGCAGATTATTTTCTGCAAATATAATCAATAACTTAAAATATACGTCATAATACACCTAACATAACACTAGTTGCATATATTGGTTGTTCAAAAATTCTTCGTGATGAGTTGGGCATGGCTTGTAACCACTCCATGTAACGACCCGGAAATCGTTCCTTAACAAAATCTGGTGTGGCTTTTACTGCTGTTCCTTTAATCTCCATGGGGCTTATGTTAGAGTTGATATTTAAAGCAAATTAGGAAAAAAAACGTATTCTTGGAGTATTTTTGAAACTTTGTGATAGTAAAACAGTATTTAACTATGATAGCAGTATAGGGAAACTAAGGTATAAGAGTATTATAGATTTTTGGTACTACTGCAATTTTAGTGGAATGATTTTAGGGTCGGAAGTCCGAAGACCCCCGCCTGAACGATGCAGTCGGGCAGGGAAGTTGAAAGGTTGAAGCATGATAATTCTGACTTCTGCCTTCAAACCCAACCAAAGATTTAAGTTTGCTATAATTTACATAGTTCCCACGAAATTGGTAGTAGAACCAGATTTTTACTATTTAACACACTGAATTAGCTAACCTCAAGATGATACCATTGAGTAAAATTTGTGCATTGTTTGCTCTGCTTACATTGCCCTTGGTATCCCCCTCGCAAACGGATGTCCCAACCTCCAGTAGTAACGATAAGGTAGAGCATGCGCAAAAGCTATATAGCTTGGCCGAAGAGTTGTATAGAACCGGCGATATCCAGGAAGCAATTGACTGTTCCAAAAAGGCCATTACTGCCTGTGAAGAGGCAGGTTTGCTGCAAGGAGTATCCAGCATGCTTCTAAACATCGGCATTTTACATCGTATCAACAGCGACTATACCGAAGCCCTTAAATACCTATACTCAAGCCTCGAGAACTACTCTGCTCTGGATAACCTCGGTGGCCAAGCCACGGCCTTAAACCAAATAGGATCAATTTATCGTATCCAAGGAAACTATCCCGGAGCTTTGGAGCATCTGCTCAATTCCCTATCTCTCTTTGAGCAGGTTGATGATACCCTGGGTAGGGCAAGTGCGCTGAACAATATTGGAATAGTGTATTTTTACCAGAATGATTTGCCCAAAGCCCTAGCGTACTACCTGGCCTCGTTGGAGCTGGAAGAGTTGGCAGGCAGTGAGTACGGCGTATCCATATCTTACATCAACATTGGCGAGGTTCATAAAAAGATGGGCAATTTTAATGATGCCCTCGACTTTTTTCTCAAAGCTTTAGTCCTGGCCAAAAAGCATGAGGAGTCGGACATTGATGGCGACAGTGTTGGAATTTTATACAACGAGATAGGTTCGATATACACTGAACTCGGCGACTTTGAGCTAAGCCGGAATTACCTTGATAGGGCAGTCGAAATTTTCAGGAACTTAAGCAATCACCAACGATTGGCACAATGCAAAATCTATTGGGGCGACCTTGCCTTTAGGATGGGCAGATATTCTCAGGCAACCCAACATTATCTGGAAGCATTACAGCATGCCAAAACAATATCGGCAACCGATTTAATCTCGGAGAGCAATAGAAAGCTAAGCGAGCTATACGAAAGGTTGAATAATTCTGTCAAAGCACTTGAGCACTACAAGAAGCACATTAGCGCCCGCGATAGCCTTTTTAATGAGGATAACATGAAGCGTATGGTGCAAACCGAGATGCTATACAATTTCGAGAAGCAGATGCAAGAGGCCCGTATTGAGCAAGCCAAGCGCGATGTGCTGATGCTTGAAAAAACGAATAGACAAAGGATTGTGCGGAATATGTTGCTGTTAATACTTGCCATGACATTGGTTGTTATAGTAATTGTATTTAATGCATACAAGAATAAAAAGCGATCCAACGTACAGCTTGCTCTTCAGCAAAATCAAATACTCGAGAAGAATGAGGAGCTGTTACAGCAGCAAGAGGAGATTCTGTCGCAGCGCGACGAGATAGAAACGAAGAATAAAATCCTGGAGAACTCACAGCGGATTATTGAGGCAAAGAATGAGCGCATAATCAGCAGTATTGAGTACGCCCAAACCATTCAGCAAGCAATTTTGCCCAACCAGGAGCAGCTAAATAAGTTCTTCCCAAACCATGTGGTGCTTTTTATGCCCAAGGATATAGTTTCGGGCGATTTTTACTGGTTCAGCAATGCGCAGGACCAGCTCTTTGCTGCTGTTGTAGACTGTACTGGTCATGGTGTTCCGGGTGCATTCATGTCGGTTATCGGAAATACCATGCTAAACCAGATTGTAAACGAGTGGCGTACCTATAACCCAGCGGTAATCCTTGAGCTAATGCACAAGCAGGTTCGCAGAGTGCTTAAGCAAGATATTAACGACTCCAAGGGGCACATAAGTATGGATGTGTGCCTGGTATCTATTGATTTAAAAACCCGTAAAGCTACTTTTGCAGGGGCGAGTAGGCCACTATACATAGTGAGGGATGGTAAGGTTGAGCGAATTGCGGGTGATCCCCGGTCGGTAGGCGGTTATCAACGAGAGGAGAAACGATACTTTACCAACCACTCCATAGATTTGAGCGAAAGCCAATCACTATATCTAACAACCGATGGGTATATCGATCAAATGGATGGTGAGTTTAGAAAATTTGGACAAAAAAAATTGATTGAACTACTGCAGGCAATTGATGGTAAACCCAATGAAATTCAGCATCAAATGTTGCTATCGGCATTAGAGCAACACCAGAAGGAGCAGGATCAAATTGACGATATTTGTATTCTTGGGCTTAAACTTTAGCTATTTTTGTTGTCAAAATAGTTGCCCTGATGAAAACTAAACCTTAAGCTAACTGCCTCTTAGAGCGAAGAGACAGTTTTTTTATTGGCATAAATTAAAATCAATTATAATGACAGAGACAAAGAAGAAAAGATCGCTTATCGACAGGTTTTTGAACATTGTTGAGAGGGGAGGTAATGCATTGCCTCACCCTGCATCGTTGTTTGCCATCTTTGCCCTATTAGCACTGGCATTTTCGGCCATTGGCCATTGGCTAGGGTGGGAGGTTATTCACCCAGCCACAGGCGAGGCTATCCGAACGGTGAACCTCTTATCTAAAGAGGGGCTGAACCGTATTATTGTTGATATGGTGCATAACTATACCAGCTTTGCCCCACTGGGCATTGTAATGGTGGCCATCATGGGGATTGGTATTGCCGAGGGTAGTGGACTTATTGGGGCCCTAATTCGCAAGCTTGTGCTGGCCTCGCCTCGCCGAATACTAACCTTTGTGATAGTGCTGGCGGGTATCCTTTCCAACACAGCTAGCGATATTGGTTATGTACTGCTAATTCCTTTAGCAGCGGTAATATTTATTGCTGTCGGTCGACACCCCATAGTCGGTATGGCCGCTGCCTTTGCAGGCGTATCGGGCGGTTTTAGCGCCAACCTAATTTTGGGAACCATAGACCCGCTGGTGGCCGGACTATCCGAGGAGGGCGCTCACATTATCGATGCAACCTACCACGTTAACCCCACAGCCAACTACTACTTCATGGTGGTGTCTACTTTTCTAATTGCATTCCTTGGAACATGGGTTACCGAGAAGTTTATTGCCCCTCGTTTTGGCAAGTACACTGGCGATGGGGTGGGTGAAACCATTGAACCGCTTACCCCCCTTGAGCGCAAGGGTATTCGCTGGAGTTTCTACACCATGCTTATTTGGGTTGCCATTATTCTGATTGGAATTATTCCAGCCAATGGCTACTTGCGTGGCGCCGATGGTGGAATACTATCATCCCCAGTAATTAAGGGTGTAATTGGTGTCCTATTCCTTGTTGCTGGTACCATGGGTATTGTTTACGGAGCAGTAACCGGAAAGTATAAAAACGATGGCGATGTGGTGAAGGGGATGACAGTTAGCCTAAAGTCCATTGCAAACTACATGGTGCTTGTTTTCTTTGCTGCCCAGTTTGTGGCCTACTTTAAGTGGAGTAACCTAGGGGTGATTTTTGCCATTAGCGGTGCCGAAATGTTGATTAAGGCCAATCTTGGTGTGATCCCCCTTATGCTTTTGTTTATAGTGCTAGCCGCTGTAATTAATATGTTTATGGGTAGCGCCTCGGCCAAGTGGGCCATCATGGCGCCCATTTTTGTGCCCATGTTCATGCTGCTGGGCTACTCGCCTGAACTCTCGCAGGTGGTTTACCGTATTGGCGACTCGGTAACCAACGTAATATCACCCATGATGAGTTTCTTTGCGCTAATTATCGCCTACTTCCAAAAGTACGACGAAAAGGCTGGTATTGGCACAATAATATCCACCATGCTGCCCTATAGCATCTTCTTCTTCATTGGCTGGGCCTTGCTGCTTATTGCGTGGATTCTCTTGGGTCTTCCCCTTGGTCCAGGTGCTGAGCTATACTACGAACTACCAGCCGGAGTTCAAGGTTTTTAAAGCATCTCTTTTGATATATCCGAGCCGTAAGCCAAGCAAAAATTGCCTAAGTTTACGGCTCGTTCGGTTACTGTGGATTTATTATATAAGTCTAAAGTCTAAAGTTTAAAGTTTAAAGTTTAATGTTAACAGTTAATAGTTAAACCCCTAAACGCTAAACTCTAAACCTTTACGCTGAGTTGCGTTGCCCTGCTTGTCGAAGGGTCGAAGTGCTAAACCCTAAACCCTAAACCCTAAACCTTTACGCTGAGCTTGTCGAAGTGCTAAACCCTAAACTCTAAACCCTAAACAATTAATCTGTATATGAATAACCTCCCCATCACCGACCCAAAAATCCAATCCGTTGCGCAGGGTATCAATCTACCTGAGATAAAGAAAACGACCAATCTTTTTGTCGATTTGGTGGAGGATATCGTTGCGCAGCAGCTGTCGGGCAAAGTGGCCGATGTTATCTTTAAACGGTTTTGTTGCCTGTTTCCCCAAAATCTGCCCACCCCAGAGCTGCTATACAAAATCTCAACAGACGATTTGCGCTCGGTTGGACTATCCAATGCCAAGGCGAACTATGTGCGGAATATTGCTGAGTACGCCATGACCAACATCCTTACGGTTGAGCATTTCGATTCGTTGAGCGACGAGGAGATTGTTAAAGAGCTAACCAAAATAAAGGGCGTTGGGGTATGGACCGCCCAAATGGTGCTAATCTTCTCGCTAAACCGACCCGATGTTTTCCCAATTGACGATTTAGCCATTCGGCTTGGGATGCAAAAGCTTTATGCTGTGGAGTTGGAAGGCAAAGCCCTAAAACAAAAGCTAGTTGATATTGCCAATGGTTGGAGGCCAAACAGAACCCTTGGGACACGCTACATCTGGGCTTGGGTCAATAGCCAGAAGAACAATGCAGCAAGGATGTAGTAACTACGCTATAACCCCCGATCCAATTAGCTCATCATCCAGGTACCATGCGGCAAACTGCCCCGATGCAATTCCCCGTTGGGGCTGGTCAAAGGTTATATACATCCCTTCATCCACTCTGTGTAATTTACCCATCTGTAGGGGTTGGCGGTAGCGAATTCTGATCTGATAATCCTGAGTTTCGCCAATTTGCATAGCCATATCGCGACGTATCCAGTGTATATCATCCATGGGGATGAACAGTCCGCTGCGGTACAGTCCGGGATGATCTTGCCCTTGCCCAACGTAAACAATATTCTTTTCTACATCTATTGAAAGTACAAAGAGGGGTTCGGGCGTTCCGCCAACGTTTAGCCCCTTACGTTGCCCAATGGTGTAAAAGTGTGCCCCTTGGTGGGTTCCAACCTTTTTTCCATCGGGTGGATTGTATCGGTACTCGCTGGCAATATCCTTTAGCGAATCGGAATCAACCCTATTATTCGTTTTGGTAAAATCTTTGGGTATCTCGATGATGTCACCCACTTTGGCTTGCAGCTTCTGCTGAAGAAAAACCGGCAGATCCACCTTGCCAACGAAACAGATACCTTGCGAATCCTTACGCTGGGCAGTGGCTAGTCCAAGTTCGGTTGCAATGCGTCGTACCTCGGGTTTTATCACATCGCCTATGGGGAACAGCGCTTTCGTAAGCTGCTCTTGGCTAAGCTGACAGAGGAAATAGCTTTGGTCCTTATTGGGATCGACCCCTGCCAGCAAGCGGTAAACTGTTTCTCCGTTTACTTCAATCTCGTCCTTACGGCAGTAATGACCAGTTGCCACAAAGTCGGCATCGAGCTTTAGGGCAGCCTTTAAAAACTCGTCGAACTTAATCTCTCGGTTGCAAAGCACATCGGGGTTTGGGGTGCGCCCACGCGAGTACTCATCGAACATATAATCGACCACTCGCTTGCGATACTGCTCGCTTAGGTCAACCATCTCGAACGGAATTTTGAGCTTGCGGGCAACCATCTGCGCAAAGTTGTAGTCATCATCAAAGGGGCAATCGCCATGCAGCACGCCGGTGGTATCGTGCCAATTCTTCATGAATAGCCCAACCACATCGTAACCCTGCTCTTTAAGCACGTATGCTGCTACGCTTGAGTCAACCCCTCCCGATAATCCTACTACAACTCTTTTCACGTTGATAATTTTTTTCTGCGCAAAATTAGTAATTTTTTATGGAGTTCCGAAAGAGCCATAGCCCCTACCTGTTTATCTAAATGCTACAAACATTAAACAAAATATTGTTTTTCTTGTTTATTCGGAAAGTTTATGCATATTGAAAAAAATAGTTATCTTCATCTTCATGTTGAGCATTGATGTATTTGACCTATTCAGTAGCATTGACAAGGTTTTTATGAATTTGTATTAGTATTCACAATGTAAATCAATAAAATATAAGATGAAAAAGGCTCTTGTAGTGGGGACAGGTTTGGGCGGATTAACCACCGCCATTCGCTTATCGTCGAAAGGTTATCAGGTTGAGATGCTCGAGAAGTACCATCAGGCTGGTGGTCGTTTAAACCAGCTTAAGCAGGATGGTTTTACTTGGGATTTAGCGCCCACCTTTTTCTCTATGAGCTACGAGTTCGACGAGTTTGCCAAGAGTTGTAATCTGGAACTTCCGTTCACCTTCTTCCCCCTCGATCCGCTTTACACAGTCAACTTTTCAGGAAATCCTAAGAAATACGTAATTCACAAAGATTTACAGAAGCTGGCCAAGGAGTTTGAGGTGGTGGAGCCCGATTTTGAGAGTAAGATGCGCGAGTATCTGAAAAAAACCGGTGCTCTTTTTCACGATACGGAGAATAGGGTTATCCGTCGTAATTTCAGCTCACTAGTCGATTTTGCCGCCACGCTGGCAACGGTTCCGCTTAAGCACGGTCCACTGATGCTAAAGACCATGTGGAGCGAGATGAATAAGCATTTCTCATCGTATGAGGTGAAGGTGATTTTTTCGTTGGTGGCCTTTTTCTTAGGGGCAACACCCTTCGATACGCCTGCAGTATACTCAATGCTTACCTACACCGAGCTGGTGCACGATGGGTATCACAACGTGCAGGGTGGAATGTACAAGATTGTTGAGGGATTAGTAAGCGAGTTGGAGAAGAGAAATATTAAGGTTACGTACAATACCGAAATTGTTGGCTATTCAGATGATGGTAAGGAGATAGATGGACTTATCGATAGGCAAGGGAAGAAATGGACAGCCGACTTGTATGTGGTTAATGGAGATGCCGCCTCGTTCCGTGGCGAGATACTGCAGCGCAAAAGTCATAGTCCCCAAAAGTTGGATGGTAAAAAGTGGACCCTAGCTCCCCTTACTATGTACCTAGGGGTAAAGGGAAAGATTGATGGGCTGGAGGTTCATAACTATTTCCTTGGTCAAAATTTTGAGGAGTACAGCTCGGGAATTTTTAAGAACCGAGTAAGCCTCGAAAAACCTTATTACTACGTTAATGTGCCCAGCAGGGCAAACCCAGAGCATGCCCCCGAAGGTTCGGAGGCAATCTTTATACTTTGCCCTGTGCCCGATTTGCGCTATAAACCCAATTGGGACGACAGCGAAACCATTGCCAATAATATTATCAGCGATCTATCCGAAAGGATTGATTTCGACATCCAAGGTAACCTGGTCTCAAAAACCATTCTAACCCCAAAGAATTGGGAAAAGATGTTTAATCTATACCGCGGAAGCGGTCTGGGGTTGGCGCATGACCTGAACCAGATTGGTTATTTCCGGCCCCACAATACCGACGAGAAGTTCAAAAATCTCTTTTACGTTGGGGCTAGCACCATACCCGGCACCGGTTTACCTATGGCAGTTATAAGCTCACGTCTAACCACCGAACAAATTGTTAAGCGATATGGATCTGTACAATAGTACAAGTTTAAGCTGCAGTAAGATTTTCACCACTGAGTACTCAACATCCTTCTCCAAGGCAGTATCAATGCTGCCCCCTTCGATTCAGCATGATATTTATGCTATCTACGGTTTTGTTCGCATTGCCGATGAGATTGTTGATACCTTCCATGATCACCCCAAGCGTGAAATGCTTTCGGATTTTCGAGCACAGGCATACCAATCCATAGAGCAGAAAATTAGCACAAACCCAATACTTAACAGTTTTCAGCTGGTTGTAAATAGATACAATATCCCTCACGACCTTATCGAGTCGTTTTTGGAGAGTATGCGTATGGATTTGGAGCAGCAGGAGCATAACGATGAGACCTACAAAAAGTATATCTACGGCAGCGCCGAGGTGGTTGGGCTAATGTGTCTCAGGGTGTTTTGCAATGGTAATCAGCAATTGTACGATGAGCTTACTCACCCCGCACGTAGCTTGGGCCAGGCTTTTCAGAAGGTTAATTTTTTGCGTGATCTAAAATCCGATTTCGAGGA
Organism: Tenuifilaceae bacterium; assembly: GCA_034006965.1. Taxonomy (GTDB): domain Bacteria; phylum Bacteroidota; class Bacteroidia; order Bacteroidales; family Tenuifilaceae; genus Perlabentimonas. The sequence goes on along the minus strand of JAVERU010000053.1, from coordinate 10,414 downwards.
GCGTGGCCGTATCTACTTTCCTTCAGTCGATTTCGAAAACTTTTCGGAGGAAGAAAAACGCAAGATTGAGGACGATATTGAGGCCGATTTGCAAAAATCGCTCGAAGGGATTCGTAAATTGCCCCCAAAGATCAAACTCGGTGTTTATATTGCATATGTTTACTTTAAGGCATTGCTTCTGAGGATAAAAAGGGTAAAAGCTGCCAACCTAATGAACGAGCGCATCCGTGTTTCCGACCCCATGAAGTACTTACTGATGCTCAAAGCACGATTGGACGTATTGTTTAGGATTGTGTAAAGTTCAAAGAAAAACCCGACAGCCCTGCCTGTCTGGTCAACTTCAATCAACCAATCCTCAATCATTTAGAGTCTGACTATTTGCCTGCCCATGGCAAGTTTAAAGTTCAAAGTTTAAAGTTCAAGGTTCACCTTAAACCTAAAACCTTTACGCTGAGTTGCGTTGCCCTGAGCTTGTCGAAGGGTCGAAGTGCTAAACCTTTACCTACCGAAATGCAATGTAGGTAGGCTAAACCCTAAACTTTAAACCTGCCATAGGCAGGCAAACTCTAAACCCTAAACCCTAATCAATCATCTTCGCGTCCTAGTGTCTTAGCGTTCAATCACCCCTGCTTGTGTGACTCGCAGTCAGTCAGGCAATCATCCAATCTCTTCCCTTCCAGTTTTCCATTTCTCTAAATTCTGCTACATTTGCAGAAAAATTTTTATGTTCGATTTTTCTGAAGCCACAATAAACGGAATAGCCATCCACAGGGTGGGTAGCAGGGCGCGCGAGGGCGAGTTGGTTTTAGCCAACAGCTTGGCTCAAATATACGATTCAAACCTTTTAGGTTTGCTCAAAACTTACTTTCTAACACCATTTAAGCAGCCCGAATTCTACAGCTTTGCTCATGGTTCCGATCTTGCCATGAACGAGGTGTATAGCTACTCGCAGCGACTGTTCGAAAATCAGGAACAGCTGCTGGAGCAGTCGGTTAACATTGCCAAGCATCTGTACCAAAGCAGCGGTCACCCAAATATTAAGGATGGAGAGTTGTACGTGGTGTTGCTGTCCGATTGCGTGGTGGAGGGCGAGCTGGTTGACGCCATTGGGCTTTTTAAGTCCGAAACCAAGGACACCTTCATCACCGTTCACCAGCAGTCCGATGCCTTTGAGGTGGAGCAGCATCAGGGCATAAGCATTCGCAAGCTCGATAAGGGTTGCCTTATTTTTAACACCGAGCAGGATTTTGGTTACAAGGTGGTGGCCATCGATAATATCAACAAGAACGATGAGGCGAGGTTCTGGAAGGAGATTTTCCTTGGCCTAAAACCACGCGAGGACGATTTTTACCAAACCAGCAGCTACATCAACCTTTGCAAAGATTTTGTGAAGGATGTACTTGTGGAGGAGCAAAAGGTTGAAAAAACTGAGCAGGTGGCCTTGCTAAATAAAACCCGCGATTACTTTACCAAGAACGACTCGTTCGATCAGCTGGAGTTTGAGGAGGAGATCATTCGTAAGCCCGAGGTGGTGGAACAGTTTCGTGAGTACAAGGATAATTACCAAGCCGAGCAGGGATGCAGTCTAAAGGACTCGTTCACCATATCAACCGATGCCGCCAAGCAGGCCAAAAAAGCGTTTAAAAGCGTGATTAAGCTCGATAAAAATTTTCATCTATACATACATGGTGGCCGCGATAGGGTTGAGAAAGGGTACGATGACGATAAGGGTTTAAGCTACTATAAGCTTTTTTTTGATGTGGAAGGGTAGGGGGAAAAGTTTAAAGTGCCTAGAGTTTAAAGTTTAGAGCTTACCCGCCTATGGCAGGTTTAAAGTCGAAAAGTCGAAAGTCAAAGGTTTAAGGTTCAATGTTTAAGGTTCGCCCAAACTATAAACTATAAACTATAAACGCAGAACCTCGTTATCTCAGCAAAAAACGCTTCGATTCCGAGACACGGCGCAAAACGCAGAACGCAAAATGCAGAACGCAAAATGCAGAACGCAAAATGCAGAACGCAGAACCCTAAACCGTCAAACAACCCTCGTTATACTTCGTATTCCGAGGCAACCAATCAACCTGCCTGCCGACGTCAGTCAGGCAGGTCAACCAACTGTTAACGCTTAGCCAATATGTCATCAAAAGAAATAGTATTTAGCCGAAACGTGGTGGAGTTTGCTGCCGTGGCAAAGGAGTACTGCGCATTTATTGAGAAGTACACCGATTTTAAGCGAAGCCAATTCGTAAAGGTGGCCAATAGCCTACTGCCCTTGCTATACTACAAGGCCACGCTGCTTCCCGAAACTGAGCCCATTTACGAGGAGGGCAACCAGAAGTGCGTAACCGAGGAGCTCTACATCGCGCTCAACCAGCGTATAAAGCATTTCCTTGGCGAGCATGATGCTTTCCCCGAGGTGTTCGATGAGCGCATTGCTGAAACCGACGATCAGTTTTCCGCAAGCCTAGCCGAGTACCTAATCGATGTGTATCAGGATTTGAAAGATTTTACCATGATATATCAGGGAGGACAAACCGATGAGATTAACGATGCGCTATGGGAGTGTCGCCTCAATTTTCAGGAGTTTTGGGGAATGCGCCTGGCCAATTCCATTAGGGCAATTCACAAGCTGGCCTATGGCGAGGTCGATTTGGATGAGGAGGTGCCCGAAGAAGCTAAACCCGAAACCGACGACGATGTGGATACCAGCGATTGGTTCATCACCCGTCGCCAGAACGAAATGGATAACGAGTAGGTATGGTATTTAAGGATGATATAACCAAGGAGGAGATTAACCAGCTGCCCAAGGCAGTTTATAGTGGCGATATTTTTGTAATCAGCTCAGAGGATGAGCTGCTGAAGCATTTGCCCCGGCTGGCCAGAGAACGAACCATAGGGTTCGATACCGAAACCAAGCCCAACTTTAAGAAAGGGCAGATGAACGGCATTGCCCTATTGCAGCTGGCCACCCCCGATCTTGCCCTGCTCATTAAGGTGAAGGAGGTGGGTTTGCCCAAGGAGCTGATAAAAATACTGGAAGACCCCACAATTCTTAAAATTGGTGCAGCCATTCGCGACGATAATCGAGGGTTGCAGAAGCTGGGCAAGTTTACCCCTTCGGGGTTTATCGACCTTCAAAATGTAGTAAGCGAGTACGGTATCGCGAGTCTTAGCGTGCGCAAAATGGCGGCCATTGTGCTAGGTATTAAGGTTTCCAAGTCGCAGCAGCTATCGAACTGGGAGGCTACAGATTATACCGAGGCACAGCAGCAGTACGCGGCCATTGATGCCTGGGCTTGCCGCGAAATTTATCTCAAACTAATCACCAGCAAAGTAAAATGATATACCCAAAGGTTTACCTTAAAAGCGGCAAGGAGCAGTCGTTGCAGCGTTTTCATCCCTGGATATTTTCGGGTGCAATTAAGCGAATTGATGGCGAGCCCGCCGAGGGCGATGTGGTAGAGGTGGTAAGCGCCAAGGGCGATTTTTTGGCCATAGGTCATTATCAGCCTGGTTCAATTACCGTTAGGGTGATATCCTTTGTGAATGTTGATATCAATAGAGAATTTTGGCTTGCCAAGCTGCGCAATGCCTTGATTGTGCGTAAATTGCATGGGCTTTTCCCAAATCCCAACACCAATATTTTTCGATTGGTGCACGGCGAGGGCGATGGGCTACCCGGATTGATTGTCGATATCTACGGCTTCACCGCCGTTATGCAAGCGCACAGCTCGGGGATGGCTTTGTTGCGGAGCACTCTTGCCGAACTTATAGTTGAGGTGATGGAGGGTGCGGTGACATCGGTGTACGATAAGAGTTCGGGCACGCTTTCGCCAAAATCGCCTGTTGAGGCTATCGATGGTTATTTGGTTGGTGGCGCAAAAGGTGATGCGCTTTACGAGAATGGAAATCGCTTCATGGTGTCGTGGGAGGAGGGCCAGAAGACTGGTTTCTTTGTCGATCAGCGCGATAACAGGGCGTTGGTGGGGCATTACAGCAAGGATGCCAAGGTGCTCAACGCATTTTGCTACACAGGTGGTTTCTCGGTTTACGCTGCCCGTGGCGGCGCCAGCAGCGTGGTGAGCGTGGATAGCTCGCAGAAAGCGATGGACTTAACCACGCAGAATATGGTGGCCAACTTTGGCCAAAACCCATCGCACGTGTCGGTTTGTGCCGATGTGTTCGATTTCCTTAGGGATAGCGAGGATGTTTACGATGTGATAATCCTCGATCCACCCGCTTTTGCTAAGCACAGAGGTTCGCTCAACAATGCCCTGCAGGCATACAAACGGTTGAATGCTTCTGCGCTCCGTAAGCTAAAACCCGGTGGAATTCTTTTCACCTTCTCATGCTCGCAGGTGGTTACGCGCGAAAACTTTCGCAATGCGGTATTCTCAGGCTCAATTATTGCCAATCGGAATGTTCGGATTATGCACCAGCTAGCTCAGCCAGCCGATCATCCAATAAATATTTATCATCCCGAGGGTGAGTATCTAAAGGGGCTGGTGCTTTACGCAGAGTAGTTTACCTGACGAAAACCCACGTGTTTCCCTTGCTCTGCTCGGGGCTGAATACGTAACCCTCCTCGGCGAAGGTTTTCAGGTGCTCCACTTTTTCCAAGCGGTTTTTAATGGCAAAGCGGGTCATCAGCCCACGGGCGCGTTTGGCGTATATGGCAATGGTACTTAGCACGTTGCCTTTGTGCTCCTTAAAAACTGGCGTAATCACATTACCTTTCAACTTTTTTAGGTTGATAGCCTTGGAATACTCATTGGAAGCCAGATTAACCAAAGTTTTCTCGCTATCTGCTTCGAGCAAGTTATCGAAGTAGCTGGTTAGCCTATTCTGCCAAAACTCGTATAGGTTTTTGCTCTTTTTTATATCGATTTTGGTGCCCATCTCAAGCCTATAGGGCTGCATCAAGTCCAATGGCCTAAGTACACCGTAAAGACCTGATAGTATGCGAACCGTTTGCTGAGCAAACTTCAGATCGTCCGCAGTAAAATCCTTCACATCAATTCCCTCGTAAACATCTCCCTTAAAGGTAAGCAAAGCAGGGTGGCTGTTCTTCTCATCAAATGGCAAATGCCATTTTACGTAACGTTCGTAGTTCAATCGGGCTAGTTTGGGGCTAATCCCCATTAGCACCTTCAGCTCGTCAAGTTTAAGCTTGCGAAGCCTTTCTACCAGAAGTTCCGATTGCGATAAAAAGTCGGGCTGTGTGGCTTTAGGTTTATCGTTTACCTTAATGTTTTCAAGTGTTTTCGAAGGCGAGAGTATAATTATCATTTCAAATTACATTTTAATGATTTTTTATATACTAAGGGAGCATAACTTTGTTCGCAATTCAAAGTTAGCATCACCAATAGTACAAACAATACTCTGCAATTAGGGTTCAATGATTTTTTTTTGAAAGGATGCGACCCTGTTCCTAGTGCTTACCGTAGGCGGGTCGGGTATTGTAACGCTTTCGCGCTTCCTTTGGATCTGCATCTAGGGCAATATAAATGGTTGTTCTGTTATCAATTACCACAGCCTGCATCTTGGTAAGGTCTGGTGCTTTGTGTGTAGATTGCTTTTTCTCGTACATTTTAGTCCCTTTCGTTTGGTGAATTAATATTTAAAGTAGATTATCTGCTTTGCCAATAAAACGTTATTGCATATTAATAGCAATACAGCATGGTGCTATATCGTTATAATTTTAAAGGTTAAATCAGGCTATAGAGATGGCCAGAAATATCATCTCGCGAGGAAAATATTGAATGATAGGCGAGAACATTCCAAAAGTAATCATTTTATATCATTAAAACTAATTTATAATTTTCTTTATGCCTACAACCCCCATAAACATTAGGTTTATTAAAATAAAATGTAAATTATTGAAAATAAATATGGTATATCCAATTATTGCATTACCTTTGCAGCCTAATTATTTAATTCAATTTAATGATAAACGGAACAGTAAAATTTTTTGATGAGACCAAAGGTTTTGGATTTATCAAAGACAACGATTCAACGAAAGAGTACTTTGTACACTCAACAGGTTTAATTGACAGGATTTCAGATAACGACGAAGTTTCCTTTGACCTAGAAGAGGGTAGGCGAGGTGTTAACGCTGTAAATGTGAAACTTACGTAGGTGAAGATATAAGCATTTTGTTGATTAAAGTCCTGCCTTTTGGCAGGACTTTTTTTGTTTTATTCGATTGGGTTTGTTAGGTCAAAGCGAATTTCTAACCGTTTCTCCCCGTCACGATCGAGGCGGTAGGTGAACCACGATAAATCTTCGGCAATCGAAACAATCCACACATTGCCTGCCCCACCATCTATTACCTGTCCTGTATACTCATCGGCAGGGAAATGCTGTACAAATGCTGTCCCCTTATCGTTGGCATACCCTCCGTACATCGAACCTTCCTCGGGGGTTCCGTCCTCGTGCAGATGTTGATGCTTAAAGCGCAGTTTGCCATCCTCGGCTACAAACATCCATGTTCGTGAGTGGTCATCATCAATGTGAAAGGGTATGTACACCCTATCATCTTCACAATCGGTTACGTGCATAATCATTTTTCGGTCGGCCCAGCTTTCGCCATGGTGACTACGATATGCCTGCTCACCATTGAAGGACTTGCCACAGAGTGTGGCCAAATTCTTAACGAACTCCTCATGGGTGCTATTGATAAAGGGTGAATCTGCTTCCTGGCTTTTGCTTTCGTTTTGCTTATTTCCTGTGCCACAGGCTGCAATGATAACGATTAGTAAAGGAAGAATTCTTTTAAGCATAATCATGTGTTTTTAAATGTTTGATTTGTTAGCAAATGTAGGAAATCTTGTGCTAATTTTACCATTCAAAACAATGGGTAATGGATTTGCAGAGTACTATAGAAAGAATATACAGCGAGATTAAACCCTTTGCTTCGCAAGGGAAAGTGGCAAGTTACATTCCTGCATTGGCAAGTGTTTCGCCTAGTAAGCTAGCTATCTGCGTGCACACCAATGAGGGTAAGGTTTTCAGAATTGGTGATGTATGCGAACCCTTCTCTATACAGAGCATATCAAAGGTATTTGGGTTTACCATGGCTTACAAAATGCTCGGGGGTGAAATCTGGAAACGGCTTGACAAGGAGCCCTCAGGGAACTCTTTTAACTCCCTGGTTCAGCTCGAGTATGAGCAGGGAATTCCTCGTAATCCCTTTATTAATGCGGGGGCCATAGTAGTTTCTGATATCCTTTTGTCGCTTTACCCAAACCCACAGCAAGCTCTCCTTGAGTTCGTACGCCGTATTGCCGATGAATCCAGCATCAACTACAATTTAGAAGTGGCCAAGTCTGAGAAGGAAACTGGATACCGAAATGCTGCACTTGCCTACTTCATGAAGAGTTTCGGAAATATTCATAATCCTGTGGAGGATGTGCTCGACCTCTACTTTCTGCAATGCTCACTTGAGATGAGCACTTTATGTCTGTCCAAATCGTTTCAGTACCTAGCTAACCATGGCATAGTTCCCTCAACCAATGAGCAAATACTAACCATGAGCCAAGCGAAACGAATTAGCGCATTGATGATTACCTCTGGACTATACAATGAGTCGGGCGATTTTGCCTATAGGGTAGGTATTCCGGCCAAAAGTGGAGTGGGAGGAGGTATCGCTGGAGTTATTCCCAAAAAATTGAGCCTCTGTGTGTGGTCGCCACCACTAAACGAGTTTGGGAATTCCTTAGCGGGTATAGAAGCATTGGAGAAGTTCACAACATATACTGGCGATTCGATTTTTTAGTGGCTGGCTATACTTAAATAAGGTAGAAAAGCTGCAAAAGGTAAAAAAATGTAAATATTTGGGCTGTTGTTGATAAAAAATGAACCAAAAATTTTTAATTAATAAATATTTAGCTATAACTTGCATAACCATTAAAAAAACCTAAATCTATTTAGTTGTGGATTCAACAACAAGTTATGCGTGGCCCAATAAGGTTGTTCTAGTTGTAGAGGATGATCTTTCCAGCCTAATGCTCCTAAAAGCAATCCTTACAAGAGCGGGAGTCAGAATTATTGTAGCTGAGGATGGTGAAAGCGCCATCGATGTTATTAAATCTAATCTAAAAGTCGATATGGTGCTTATGGATATTAAGCTCAAAGGGCTTAACGGGCTCGAAGCAACCAAGCAAATCAGGAAGCTGCAACCAAACCTGCCCGTAATAGCTCAAACGGCCTGTGCCATCTCTGGCGATATGGAACGATGCTACGATGCAGGATGCAATGCTTACATAGCTAAGCCAATATCGCGTGATAAACTGCTCGAAACAATGGACTACTATTTCCGTCGCAAGTTAGCTCACGATCTAATTGAGGTAATCAATAATAATTAGTTTTCCCCCAAACCTTTTAACCTAGAGGTGGCATCAAGACTGGTGTCACTTTTTTTTTGTCATCGTACTGCACACCCGCTTTCGTGGTAGTTTTGCTAAATTAATGTACTTTTGGGGTGTGCTTGGTAACTATTATGTAAGGTATGGATTTTGAACTTATATCCAATTTTAAGCCCACAGGTGATCAACCTCAGGCCATTGAGCAGCTGGTTGCCAGAATTCGTGAGGGCGATCGCTTTCAAACCCTTTTGGGTGTTACGGGGTCCGGGAAAACCTTTACCGTGGCAAATGTAATAGCGCAGCTTAATCGGCCAGCCCTTATTCTAAGCCATAATAAAACGCTGGCAGCCCAGCTATATGGCGAGTTTAAATCTTTTTTCCCAAACAATGCGGTGGAGTACTTCGTGTCGTATTACGACTACTACCAGCCCGAGGCCTACCTGCCAGTTTCCGACACATACATCGAGAAGGATTTATCAATAAACCAGGAGATTGAGAAGCTGCGGTTAAGCACCACATCATCCCTACTATCAGGGCGTAAAGATGTAATAGTTGTTTCGTCCGTTTCATGCCTCTATGGTATTGGCAATCCACAGGATTTCCATAGCAATACGGTGACCATTAAGAAGGGCGATGTTTTTAGTCGTAACGTCCTCCTTCGCCGCCTGGTCGATAGCCTTTACTCGCGCAGCGAAATCGATTTTAAGCATGGAACCTTTCGCGTTAAGGGCGATACGGTGGATATATTCGCCGCATACGGCGATTTTGCCTATCGTATAATCTTTTGGGGCGATGATATTGAGGCCATCGAGAAATTCGACCCTGTATCGGGTTCCCGTATCGAGGAGCTCGATGAGGCCACCATTTACCCTGCCAACATTTTTGTAACCACACGTGAGCGCATCAATCAGGCCATTGCCAATATTCAAATCGATTTGGGTAAGCAAATTGAGTTCTTTAAGAGTGTAGGCAAACCGCTTGAGGCCAAACGAATACAGCAAAGGGTAGAGTACGATTTGGAGATGATTAAGGAGCTGGGCTACTGCTCGGGAATCGAGAACTACTCGCGGTACTTCGATGGGCGTAACCCAGGTACCCGACCATTCTGTTTGCTCGATTACTTCCCCCGTGACTTCATAACTGTTATCGATGAGAGCCACGTAACGCTACCTCAGGTTAGGGCTATGTATGGTGGCGACAACTCTCGTAAGCAAAATTTGGTGGAGTACGGTTTCCGTTTACCTGCGGCTATCGATAACCGACCACTTAAGTTCGACGAGTTTGAAAATCTGGTGGGGCAAACCATATACGTAAGTGCTACTCCGGCCGATTACGAGCTGCAGAAATGCGAGGGGGTTTTGGTGGAGCAAGTTATACGGCCTACAGGCTTGCTCGATCCCGTTATCGAGGTTCGCCCCAGCTTGAATCAGGTGGATGACCTAGTTGGTGAGATCAATGCTCGGACCGAGATGAACGAGCGCGTGCTGGTGACAACCCTCACCAAGCGAATGGCCGAGGAGCTGGTAAAATATCTTGTTAAGCTCGATATTCGATGCCGCTACATCCATTCCGATGTGGATACCCTGGAGCGTGTTGAGATCATGGAGGATTTGCGCAACGGCAAGTTCGATGTGCTGGTGGGCGTAAACCTGCTGCGCGAGGGGCTCGATTTGCCCGAGGTGTCGCTGGTGGCCATTATCGATGCCGACAAGGAGGGTTTCCTCCGCTCGGCTCGTTCGCTTACGCAAACCGCTGGTCGTGCTGCCCGTAACCTCAATGGCAGGGTGATAATGTATGCCGATAAGATTACCAACTCCATGCAGATAACCATTGATGAGACCAACCGAAGGCGCGAGAAGCAGCTCCAGTATAACGAGATCAACGGCATAACTCCCCAGCAAATTGTTAAAGCCCAAAAGTCAATCCTGGGTGCAGGAATTGGCCGTAAAACCGAGCCCAAACCATACTACGTTGAACCCGACAAGGCCGACATTGCAGCCGATCCGGTTGTTAAGCTCATGAATGTTGATGCATTGGAAAAAGCCATTGCC
>JAVERU010000052.1:0-19274 GCA_034006965.1 Tenuifilaceae bacterium | reverse complement strand
TTGTGAAGCTCTTCGAGAGCCTCAACCTCGTCTGTTTTCAGTGTTACGTATCTCATAATGAGATAAATGTACGAATATTATTGCAAATAAACAACAAAATACGACATTATATTATTCTTATTACTTAGTATTTTTTATTTAGGGTGTTCACGAAGCGTTTAAGCAAAAAAATGCCCCCGTATTGTAAGACGAGGGCGCCTTAAATGTTTTATTCGCCCTTTGTATTACGGATTACTTAAACATTCGGGTTGATATTGAAAAATAATTGTTTTAATTATTTTATCTTTCACCCATGGAAAATGGATTACTGCTCCAGTATGTATTGCCTAAGGAACTGTTTGAATACTTTGATCTTGTATCCATAGATGAAGCACGCTCAGATGAGTTAAACCTTTATTTAGATGAAAAGAAGGTCGCCCCTTCCGAGCACCATGGCAAACCCTTAGTTGCATATGGATTTGACGAAGCCAAAAAGATCCGGGACTTTCCCCTGCGAAAAAGAGCGTCTATTTGATTGTCCGGCGTCGAAAGTGGAAGGATAAAAATACGGGAAGGATTTTTAGCAGGACCTGGGATTTAACCGCCAATGGCACCAGCTGCTTAAATGAGTTTGCTGCTTTTTTAAAAGGATTAATTTGGACAAATGCCCGATAAGTTCCAATAGCTTGGAGAAGCATTACCACATCAACGGTGATTACTTTGGGCAACAGTACAAGGATTGTTTGAGCGGTTCTCAGGACTGGGAGCAGAGGCCCCATGCCAAGCAGTGGGTGCTTTATCCTGAGAATACGGGAAAACAGCTGAGCATAGACGAAACAGCCCTTACCCATGGTGAACTCTACACCCTTGTAACCAGTAAAGCAGCCAAAGGGAAATAGGGGTCACTGGTAGCAATAGTTGAAGGAACAGATGCCGAAGCTGTCGCTAAGGTTTTAAAGAATATCCCGGACCACACAAGGGGTATAGTTGAGGAAGTAACTCTTGACATGGCCGGTTCGATGCAAAAAATTGTGCGGAGCTGCTTCCCCAAGGCCAGCCAGGTCATCGACCGCTTTCATGTTCAAAAGCTGGCATATGACGCTTTGCAGGAGATGCGGATTGCCCACAGGTGGGATCCGATAAACGAAGAAACCAACGCCATGGAAAACGCAAAAGCGGATGGGGTAAAATATATCCCGGAGGAACTAGCGAATGGGGACACATTAAAACAACTCCTTGCCCGAAGCCGGTATTTATTGTTCAGGTCCGGGGCCAAATGGACAGACAAACAAACGAAAAGGGCTGCAATACAATTTGACCAATATCCCGATTTATAACAGGCCTATGCTCTGTGACCCATTCACTTAGGATGATATTTTCGAAAGTCATTGATAAAGGTGTGGCTTATACCAAAATGAATAAATGGTTCAACGATGTTACTGAATCAGGCTTCATATCGTTTAATACAATATCCGCTACATTCTATTCGCATTACCCCAAAATACTAAACTTTTTCGACAACCGCAGCACCAATGCTTCTGCGGAATCGTTCAATGCAAAACTAAAGACTTTTTAAGGCAACACAAAGAGGTGTAGTAGATATTGATTTCTTTCTTTTTAGGGTTGCTAAGATTTATGCTTAAAAATTAATATCAACCCTAATATTCATCTGATCCGTTCTTACGTCATTATCGAACACTCTAGTTAGGCTGTGTTCTGCAATATTGTATCTATAGCCGCCACTTGCAGTAAAAAGATACGTTTCGAAAGGATATGTTGCTCCAGCAGATGGAGCTGTTCTGAATGCTCGTTCACCCCAGCTGTGCGTAACACCCTAAGCCGCCCATAGGAGTTGAGAGATTTGCTCCATGGTGAGAGGTTTATCTTGAAACTGCCGTACCGATTTTCGGAGGGTAAGCGTTTCCTCTATCGACACCTTTCCCCTAGTGCTAGGTGCCGGGAGTTTTCCTTCGAGATTTTGTGTTGAATCGCCCAGCGAAGCTGGGGTGCCACAGCTTGATACCATAAAGGCAAAGCTCAGCGCTGCTGAAAGTAGCGTTTGATTTCTCATCGTACAATTGCTTTTGGTTGCCCTGCAAAATTCAAAAAATGCCCGAATTTTCGGGCATTTTCAACTCATAATATTTTGTTAACTACTTATACTCGTGGGGTAAAACATCGCCACGCAGAACCATGAGGCCGTTAAGCGCTAGGGCTTGCATCTCGTCCTCACCAGGATAAAGGGCAACAGGAGCAATAAACCCAACCATCTCCTTTACATATTCCACTAGGTAAGAATTATGAGCAATGCCACCGGTAAGAATAATACCATCGACCTTGCCCTTAAGCACTGTTGCCATCTGGCCTATGTTTTTGGCAATATTGTACGACATGGCATCTTGAAGCAGCTGAGCCTTTTTATCTCCAGCCTTTGCCTTCATCTCGATCTCGTAGGCATCGTTGGTGCCAGCATGCGCAACCAAACCACCCTGGCCGGTAAGAATTTTTTTAACCTCATCGTAGGTTACTTCGCCGCTGAAGCAAAGCTTAGCGAGCTGACCAGCAGGTACAGTGCCTGCCCTCTCGGGCGAGAATGGCCCCTCACCATCGAGCGCATTGTTAACATCAATAACGCGTCCATTGCTATGGGCACCAACCGAGATACCGCCACCAAGATGAGCAACAATTAGGTTTAGCTCTTCATACTTCTTATCGAGGCTTTTGGCATACTGACGCGCAATGGCCTTCTGGTTCAGTGCATGAAAAATCGAAACCCGCTCGAACTTTGGATGGCCAGAGATACGAGCTACATCCTGGAGCTCATCAACCACCACGGGGTCGGCAATGTATGCCTTTGCGCTAGGTAGGCTGCGAGCAATGTCATCGGCGATTAGAGCCCCCAGATTACTGGCATGCTCACCCCTGATGCTATTCTTAAGATCCTCCTTCATTCGGTCGTTCACAAAGTAAACTCCCGACTCAATGGGCTTTATTAGTCCTCCACGACCTACAACAGCCGAAATCTTACTAATATCAATATCTGCTTCCTTCAGCTCCTTAAGAATTATGTCCTTACGAAATTGGAACTGGTCGGTTATTCGCTTGAACTTAACCAGCTCATCAGAATTATGCCTAAGGGTCTTAAGGAAAACCGACTTAGCATTTTGGTAAACAGCAATCTTGGTTGATGTTGAACCTGGGTTTATGGCAAGAATTAGGAATTCGTCCATTGTAGCTTATTATTCTTACTTGGCAGCGTTAGCAGCCAAAGCAATTGAGTACATTTTTGATTGAACACTATCGCCTCTTGAAGTGAGAACGCATGGAACTTTAGCTCCCATAACCATTGCACCAAGCTCTCCCTTTGCCAGCTTGGTACACGCTTTAAAGAATACGTTACCACTCTCGATATTTGGGAATAGAATACAGTCGGCATCGCCAGCCACCTCGCCAGTAAGCTTTTTAATCTTTGCCGACTCGGCATCGATTGCCACATCCAGGGCTAAAGGCCCATCAATGAGTGCTCCTTTAATCTGACCGCGATCGCCCATTTTAGAGATGATTGATGCATCAACACATGCCGGCATGGCTGCCGATACCTGCTCGGTTGCAGCCAGCAGCGCCACTTTGGGCTTTTCGATACCCAAAGAGTGAGCAGTTTTAACCAAGTAGTTGGTAATGGCAACCTTTTGGTTCAGGTCGGGAGTAGGAATAATGGCAACATCACCAACAATCAGCAGCTTGTGATAGGTAGGCACCTGCACCACCGTTACATGGCTAAGCACTGCTTTGGGAGGAAGAAGCCCCTTCTCCTTATTAAGGATAGCACGCATATACTTATCGGTGCTCACAAGACCCTTTATCAGCACATCGCCCTCGCCACTGTTAATCAGCTCAACAGCCTTAGCCGCAGCCTTCATCTCATCGTTCTCCTGAACGATCTTGAATTTCGATGGGTCGATATTATGCTTGGCGCTAACCTCCTTTATAGTTGCCTCGTCGCCCACAAGGGTAGCATCAACGATTCCCATATCTACAGCCATGCTAACGGCCTCAATGGTATGATCGTCGTTGGCATAAGCAGCCACTAGGCGCTTTTTGGGTTTACTCCTTAGTACATCAAAAAGTTGATCGAGTTTTGTTATAGCCATTGCTAGAATGTTTTTAAGTTTACAATTTTATACTACCTCTATTTGTTCATACGGTTAATAATTTGAGCAGTATCGGAAGCAATTACCAGCTCCTCGTTGGTGGTAACCGCCATCACCTTAACCTTTGACTCTGGTTTGGTAAGCAGCTGATCCTTTCCGCGAACTCCTCTGTTGGCAGCAGGATCGAAATCGACTCCCATAAAGGCTAGAGAAGTTGATACCTTTTCGCGGAGTACGCTATCGTTCTCGCCTATTCCACCAGTGTAAATAATTAGATCGACTCCTTCCATAGCGGCGGCGTATGAACCAATAAACTGCTGAACCCTGTAGTAGTACATCTCAAGGGCCAGCTGGGCCCTTTCGTTGCCATCGGCAGCTGCATTCTCCAGGTCGCGCATATCGGACGAAATACCCGAAATACCAGCCACTCCACTCTTCTTGTTAATCAGGTCGCTGATGCCTTTGAAATTCAGGTTTTCTCTTTCGGCAATATAAAGCAGAACTCCAGGATCGATGCTTCCGCAGCGTGTGCCCATAATAAGGCCATCAACAGGCGTGAAGCCCATAGATGTATCTACCGATTTTCCGTTCTTAATTGCAGCAACTGATGCACCATTGCCCAAGTGGCAAGTGATGATTTTGCTGGTTTCGAAATCCATTCCCAGCATCTTGCATGCCTTTTTGGCCACGTACTTATGGCTAGTGCCATGGAAACCATACTTGCGAATTTTGAGGTTTTCGTAGTACTCGTAAGGAATGGCGTACAGATACGCATGCTTTGGCATACTCTGGTGAAAAGAAGTATCGAACACGGCAACCTGTGGCACTCCAGGTAGAAGGTTCTCCATAGAAATTATACCCTTTAGGTTGGCAGGGTTGTGGAGCGGAGCAAGCTCAATACACTTCTCGATCTCCATTTTCACCCTTTCATCCACCAAACTGCTCTCGGTAAAAAACTCACCGCCATGAGCAACGCGATGGCCAACAGCTTTAATCTCATCGAGGCTGCTGATTACTCCATGGTTTTTATCAACCAGTGCTTTTAGGATAAGATTGATCCCAACGGTATGATCAGGAATATCCTTAATAACCTCGTAGCGCTCTTTGCCCTCGGGTTTGTGGGTTAGTATTCCATCGGTTAGCCCTACACGCTCAACCAGACCTTTAGCTAGGAGTTTTTCCTTTTCACACATATCGATTACTTGGTACTTAATCGAAGAGCTGCCACAATTCAGAACAAGAATAATCATCGGGAGTAATTTTAGTATTTGATTTTCAGATAGTTGTATTCAATTAAAAGATCACTCAAAAGTACGAAAAAACAACCTAAACCTAAAGTGTCTATGTTAATTTTTTAACAGGCACAACCTTTGTCATCCTCATTCATTTACAGAAAGTTGGGTATACTAGGGGGTTAGCAAAGCGAGGTGTTTTAGAACAATGATATAAAACATCATTTATACCTAAGGGACAACAGCCGAATGGGCAACCCTAAATCCTATGTAGCTCCGCTTGTTGCTGGGGTCATCGCTTCCTCGGCATGCTACACGACTTCCGCCAATGTAGCCGTACCAGCTACCACCCCTTACAATCCTAAAGTCGCCACTTTCGGGTCCTGATGGATTATCGGCAGGTGTAGGGGTATCGGTGTAGAAGTCGAACCAGTTGTACGTCCACTCCCATACGTTTCCACTCATATCATATAGTCCAAGCTCATTGGGCTCCAGCTGTCCAACCGGATGAGTTTTGTTGCCACTATTGCCTGAGTACCAAGCTACAAAATTGATGTTATTCGTACCAGCATACCTACTCCCCCTACTTTCCTGCCCTCCCCTTGCTGCATACTCCCACTCTGCTTCTGTAGGGAGGCGATAGCTCTTACCGGTAAGCTCGTTTACCTTGGCTAAAAATTCCTGCACATCTAACCAGCTAACTCGCTCAACGGGGCAATTATCGCATCCCGCAAAATGGCTTGGGTTACTCCCCATAATTGATACCCATTGAGCTTGGGTGACCTCGTACTTTCCAATGTAAAAGTCGCTCACAGACACTTGGTGCACTGGTTTTTCCTCCTTATTGCCATCGCCAAAGCTGTCGCCCATTCTAAAAATTCCTCCCTTAACAAATACCATTTGGTTCTCAAAAGGATCGTTACTTACCCTTAAGCTAAACTCGTAACTTTTTTTGCCCGACTGCGACACCACCACATTCTCCACAATGCTTAGCTCATCCTTCTCGAATTTAATTAGATGAGACCCATATTTTAACCATATAGTAAGCGGCGTAGTACCCAGCAGTTCACCATCAAGAAATACGTTTGATCCTTCGGGAGTTGTTTTTAGCAAAACCTCCTTACCTGAGTACAGTGAGAGTTCTAGCTTTACAGGCTTTACATCGTTAATTACCACCCTACGAACTACCCTTGAGTACTCTGCTTTTTCGACAGTTACGGTGTACTCACCATAGGGCAAGTCGCTAATAGTTCGAGGTGAAAAACCATACATCCGACCATTGATGCTAATCATTGCCTGTGGCGGGTCGGTAACTATATCAATAATTCCAGTTTTTGCGGTAAGCATCAGGTCAATTTTTAGCGTCCTTCCACGAGCAGCCACAATCTCGTACTCTCGGGTGAAATAATTTGCCTTTTCGACCCGTATCTTATGCTTGCCAACCGAAACCAAACCAGTCCAAGGAGAAGTGCCCTTTACATCTCCATCGATATAAATAATTGCATCGTCGTTGGAAGTGACGGTGATCTCCACCTGATCGGGCTGCTGTGCATACGCACCCTTAACAGGTAAGGGGCTGTGCTCACCCAGTGGGGTGAGTAAAAACCAAACAACCAATAAAACCAAGCTACGTGAACTAAGCATAAATCCATGGTAATTATATCGAAATTAATAAATATCTATGAGACAAGGGTGGTATTCCCAAGTATTTTTAAAGTAAAAACTTTGAACCAGTTAGGGATGTAGCAAGTATTTTTGTCGTTAGAAGTTAATACAATAACAGTAAAATGGATACTTTTACAGATTAACAAAAATGCTGAAAGCTGAGAATTATGGTTCCATCCTTCCACTTCGAGAAGCTTGCTAAAGAGCTTGATGGCGATGTATACTGGGACATCTCAACGCGCCTACAATACGCCACCGATGCTTCGGCATACCGCGAAATTCCCGATGCTGTTGCTTTGCCCAAAACAAAAGGGGATCTAAAGAAACTTATCTCCTTTGCAGTAAAGCTGGGTATTGCTTTAATCCCACGCACAGCAGGCACCTCGCTGGCTGGGCAGGTAGTGGGGAAGGGGATTATTGTTGATATGTCGCTGTACTGGGGAAGAATAGTAGAGCTAAATACTGAGGAGCACTGGGTTAGGGTTGAGCCCGGAGTTATTCTGGACGAGCTAAACCTATACCTTAAACCCCACGGGCTATTCTTTGGCCCCGAAACATCCACATCGAACCGATGTATGATGGGCGGAATGGTGGGCAACAACTCCTGCGGGTCGCACTCCATAATTTATGGCAGCACGCGCGACCACACCTTATCGGTAATGATGATGCTTGATGATGGCAATGAATATGAGTTTAAATCATTATCAAAGGTAGAATTTGAAGAAAAATTGAAGTTGAGCAATCGCGAAGGCGAGCTGTACAGACAGATAAACACCTTGCTCACGTCGGAAGAAAATAGGAATGAGATAACTCACCAATTCCCAAAGCCCTCCATCCGAAGAAGAAATACAGGCTATGCCCTTGACCTGCTTATGCAGAATGAGGTTTTTACCGACACCCCCTTACCCTTTAACTTTTGCAACCTTATCGTAGGCGCTGAGGGTACGCTTGGTTTTATCACCGAAATAAAGCTTAACCTAGTACCTCTACCTCCAAAACACAAGGCGCTTGTTTGTGTTCACCTAGTCAACCGCAACGAGGCATTTAGAGCCAACCTGATTGCTCTAAGATACAGCCCCGGGGCTGTGGAATTAATGGATAACCTAATATTAGAGTGTACCAAGGGAAACATAGAGCAACGGAAGAATAGGTTATTTATTCAAGGCGATCCGGGAGCGATACTTATTGTTGAGTTTGCCCACGAGACCCCCGAGGCGATTGATGCCATTGCCAAGCAGATGGAAGCAGAGATGAGCGAGGCTGGTTACGGATATCATTTCCCAGTGATATGGGGTGCTGATATTGGTAAAGTTTGGGCTCTGCGCAAGGCTGGGCTTGGGGTACTCTCCAACATTGAGGGCGATGCCAGGCCGGTATCGCTGGTTGAGGATACGGCGGTAGATGTGGAGGATTTGCCCGACTACATGGCCGAGTTCGAAAAGGTTATGAGCAACCACCAGCTCGACTGCGTTTACCACGCACACATTGGCAGCGGCGAACTACACCTTAGGCCCGTGCTAAACCTTAAGGATAAGGGCGATGTGGAACTTTTCCGGACCATCGCTTTTGAGGTGGCTCACCTTGTGAAAAAGTATCGAGGATCAATGAGCGGAGAGCATGGCGATGGGCGCCTACGTGGCGAGCTAATACCTGTGCTGGTGGGCGATAAGGTATATAACCTCATAAAAGAGGTGAAAAACGCATGGGATCCCCATGGAATATTTAACCCCAATAAAATTGTTGACACCCCGCCTAACAACACATACCTACGATTCACGCCTGGCAGAGACGAGCCCAGCATAGATACTACTATGGATTTTTCTAAAGTAGGAGGACTACTTAGGGCTGTTGAAAAATGCAATGGTTCGGGCGATTGCCGAAAAACTGAACTTGCGGGTGGAACAATGTGCCCAAGCTACATGGCCACACGGCATGAGGCCAATACCACACGTGCTAGGGCAAATATCCTTAGGGAATTTATTACCCATAGCGATAAGAAAAATCCTTTTAACCATAGGGAGATTTATGACATTTTGGACTTGTGCCTATCGTGCAAGGGATGTAAAAGCGAATGCCCATCGAGTGTAGATATGGCCAAACTTAAGGCCGAATTCTTGCACCAGTGGTATAAATCGCATCGAGTGCCGCTGCGCAGCTGGCTAATTGCCAATATCACCCGCATATACTCCGTTGGGCAACTAGTACCTAGCATCACCAACTTCTTTTTATCAAATCGCTTTACGAAGGGAATGATGACCAGCGCCCTTGGATTTGCTCCAAAGCGGCAGCTACCCCTTCTGCACAAAACCACCCTCAAGGAATGGCATAAAAGGAATGCTAAATCGGCCCATGGGAAAAGGGTGTATTTGTTTGCCGATGAGTTTACCAACTACAACGATACGCTCATAGGGGTTAAAGCCATTGAGGTGCTTGAGCACCTGGGTTACCAAGTGGAAATACCAAAAATTTCGGAAAGTGGACGAACCTACATATCGAAGGGCTTGCTTAACACCGCCAAGCGCATTGCCAATGGCAACACCCTAACGCTATGCGAATTGATATCGGAAGAGACCCCTCTGGTTGGCATAGAGCCATCGGCCATTTTAAGCTTTAGGGATGAATACCCCGAGATTGTTGATGATGTTAATAAACCCAAGGCCATTGAACTGGCCAAACATTGCCTGATGTTCGAGGAGTTTTTTATGCGCGAGGTGGAGGCCGGAAACATTGTGCATGAACAGTTCACACACGATGAACGAAGCATTAAGCTACATGGACATTGCCAGCAAAAGGCCGTTGCCTCAACTAAGGAAACCAAAGCCATGCTCTCGTTCCCTACGAACTACAGCGTTGATGAGATTCCCAGCGGATGCTGCGGAATGGCAGGTGCATTTGGCTACGAGCGGGAGCATTACGACCTGTCGATGAAAGTGGGCGAGCTAGTTCTTTTCCCTGAGGTAAGAAAAACCCCAACCGGAGTGAAGATTGCAGCCCCAGGCACAAGCTGTCGGCATCAAATTAAAGATGGGACTAGCAAGGATGCGCAACACCCAGTGGAAATTATTTGGGAGGCGATAAAACGAAGGGAATAGTTTGCTACACCCTAAGCCCCATGACTAGCACATCATCAACCTGGTAGGTTTTGCCTTTCCACTTATCAAAGGTTTGCTCTATCACAATCCCTTGGGTTTCCAAAGGTAAATCCTTATTGTAGATAATGAAATCTACGAGCCTATGGTGCTGAAACTTTTTATTTTTTGGACCTCCGAACTGATCAATGATACCATCGGAATATAAAAAGATTAACGTTTCGCTGGTAAGGGGCACAACCTGGTTGGTAAACGATTTCATAAGAGGATGGTAGGCAATGGGCATTCTATCGGAACGCAAAACCACTATCTCATCGCCAGGCTTGGCATTTGGCTCAAAAACAACCATCGAACTATTTGCTCCCGAGTAGGTAAGCGTTTTGTCTTCATCATCAATAACACACAGCGAAAGGTCCATACCATCAGCTGCATCGGAAAAATCGCCCTTTTGGTGTAGCACCGAGATTATGCCCTGACGGAGCTGGTTTAGCGCCTTGGCAGGATCGACTATTCCTCGTAAGGAAATTACCTCATTAAGCATTAACACACCCAGCATACTCATAAAGCCACCGGGTACGCCATGGCCTGTACAGTCGACAACGGCAACAACCCTATGCCGGCCTATGCGTGTAGCCCAGTAAAAGTCGCCGCTAACAATACTTTTTGGCCTATTAAAAATGAAGAACTCGGTAAACAGCTCTTTAATCTGATCCTGCGAGGGTAAAACAGCTTGCTGAATCCGATGTGCATAGAATATGGAATCGGTTATCTCTTTCTTTTGGCGTTCAATCTCGTTACGTTGTGCAGTGATCTCCTCGTTCTTATCCTGTAGCTCCCAAGCCAAGTTGGCCAAAGAGTTCTTTTGCTCCTCAAGCTCAAGGTTCTTAAGCGTAATCTCCTCGTTCTTTTTCGTAAGCAGCTCATTCTGCTCTCCAAGAGCCTCTGATGTAGCCCGGATCTCCTCATTGGCTTGCTGTAATCGCTCCGACTGGATAAGCAGTTCTTGGCTCTTGGTAAAAAGCTCTTGGGTTCGCTCATTTACCATATCCTCTAGCTGAGCTTTTGAATGCATCAACCGGTTATCTCGAAAACGTGCCAACAGGTATGCAATTGCTAGGAAAATACTAGATACCAGCACATAGAACCACCATCTGTTCCAAAAGGGTTTTCTAATTTTGAAGTGAACTGAATCTCCCTGCTCATTCCACAACCCATCGGAATTTGATGCGATTACCTTAAACGTATACTTGCCTGGCTTAAGGTTTGTGTATCTTACAAATTGTTGAGCAATGGTAGGTTCAATCCACTTTGAGTCGAACCCCTCAAGCATATACTTAAACCTATTCTTTTGTGGTGATCTGGGATGAATTACCGTAATGTAAAACGAAAGGTTGTTCTGTGAGAAATTGAACTCGAGTGAATCTTTGTGCAGCAGGTTAATAACTAATTCATCGCTCGATTGCTGCCCATCTTGCTCATATTGCGACACCCTTACCTCATTAACATAAACTAGCGGTGGAATGGTATCATCATGAATCTCAAGGGGATTAAAAGCGATAAGATTATTTATTCCCCCGAAAAGGATATCGCCCGAGCCTAACCTACAGCTGGCATTGTGCGAGAACTCATTCAACGGAAGCCCATCGTACTTGTCGTAATTTCTAAAGTCAGGCTCGGAAGGGTTGCTATAATCTAGGCATGACAAACCTTTATTGGTACTCATCCAAAGCCTGCCATTACTATCCTCTTCAATACCATAAATCACATTACTAGGAAGGCCATCGAGTATTGTATAGTTCTTAAAGGTT
Organism: Tenuifilaceae bacterium; assembly: GCA_034006965.1. Lineage (GTDB taxonomy): Bacteria > Bacteroidota > Bacteroidia > Bacteroidales > Tenuifilaceae > Perlabentimonas. Next base: position 7,350 of record JAVERU010000052.1, on the reverse strand, counting down.
TTATCACTGTAGTTAAATAAGCTTAGCCCCTCGTTGGTGCCAAGCCAAAGACGATCTTTACTATCTTGAAAGAAGTAAAGCACTCGATCCGATGCGATTGATCTTGGATTGGTCGCATCCTTTCTATACACTTGTACCACGCGCCCTTTTTCCCTGTCGAATAGGTTTAAACCCTCGTGGCTTGTGGCAATCCAGAAATTGCCATAGGAGTCCTCGAATAGTGAGGTTATTCTGTTCTGACTAATCGTAGTTGAGTCATCGGGATTAAACGCAAATGATTGGAACGATCTCTCATCGGGCAACAAGCGACTAATGCCACGGTTAAGGGTAGCAACCCACACCACATTCTCGCTATCAACATAGATGTTCTTGATTCGATTCTCGGGGAGCTGATTGTGTAACAGCAAATCGTAACCAACAGTATTAAACCGATTGGTTTGCTTGCTATACTTGGCTAAACCGTTATTGGTGCCCACCCACAAGTAACCATGCTGATCCTGCGCAATAGATGTTACATAGTTGTTGGGCAAATGATAACCCGAATGGCTACTTGCCCTATGGTATTGGAACACCTCACTTTGGATGTCGAGCTGAATTAGGCCCTCACCGTATGTGCCTATCCAAATAACACCCTCGTTGTCCTCAAGTATTGAACTTACAGAAGTAGTAGGAACACTAAAGGCATTGCTGGGTAAGTTTCGGTACACGGTAAACCGCTTGCTCTTTCTATCGAACTTATTAACCCCGTTATTGTTTGTTCCAAGCCATAGAATGCCCAACCTATCCTCGTAAAGGGTTCGTATAAGGTTACTTGATAAGCTTTCGGAGTTGTATAAGCAGTTCTGGTAATTAGTAAAAGTATTGCTTTCTGGAATAAACTTGCTTAACCCGCCGTAGGTTGCAATCCAAATACAACCCTTATCGTCCTCATATACATCGTGTACCGTATTACTTGGTAGGGTATTTTGTCGATGCGGATTATGCCGGTATATTGAAAACTCTTCACCTTTAGTGCAATAGCTAATTAGGCCCTCCTCATCGGTTGCAATCCAAATCTTGCCAGTTGAATCCTCGAAAAATCTACGAATTATGCTTGTGCTATAAGCTGTTCCATCTGGATTACGAACAGTAAAACCATCAAACGAATCAGTAGTAGGATTGTAGGTGGCAATTCCATTATCGGTTCCAATCCATAGCAAGCCATTGGAATCGATAAAAAGGGAACGAATAATGTTGCTGGGGAGCAGGTTTGAATTGGCCACGCTATTCTTATACACCCTGAACCGACCGGTTTCGGGGTCGAAAAGGTTAAGGCCTCCATCGGCCGTGCCAACCCAAATTTTACCGCTAGGATCCTCTAGCAGAGCCATCACCCGGTTGTTGCTTAAGCTGTGCTCATTGGTTGGCTCGTTCACATACGACACAAAGGTTTCGCTATCCCAATCGAAAAGATTAAGCCCACCACCTATGGTTCCTACCCATAGCCTTCGCTTCGAGTCTTCAATAATAGCGATAACCCTACTATTGCTTAGCGATAAGCTATCGTTTGCCCTATGGGTAAAAACTTTGAAATTAATGCCATCGTACCTATTCAAACCATCCTCAGTGCCAAACCAGTAAAACCCCTTGTGATCCTGAAGTATGGCATACACCGTATTTTGCGATAAACCCTGCTCCACTGAAATTCGCTCAAAAGAAATTGCATCGCGCTGTGCAAATGCAATAGCACTTTGGATGATGAGAGAAATAACTAGAACAAGCTTAAAGGTTCTCGCTAAAGCGGTTTGTAATAGCATCAAGGGATAAGTTTTTGAAACCCAGTGTTTAGGATTTTAAAGCATTTAGCATTGTAGTACCAATATTAGCAGGCGAATCCACAACGTGTATTCCGCACTCGGTCATTATCTTCATTTTTGCTGCAGCGGTATCATCGGCACCACCAATAATTGCGCCGGCATGGCCCATACGGCGACCCTTAGGAGCGGTTTGTCCGGCAATAAAACCAACCACAGGTTTTTTGCAATTCTCCTTTATCCATCGAGCGGCATCGGCCTCCATGCTGCCACCAATCTCTCCAATCATAACAATGCCCTCAGTATCGGGGTCGTCGTTGAATAGCTTTATGGCATCGAGGGTGGTGGTGCCCACAATGGGGTCGCCGCCAATTCCGATGCACGTACTTTGGCCAAGGCCAACCTTTGTTAATTGGTCCACGGCCTCGTAGGTTAGGGTTCCAGAGCGCGACACTACACCAACATTACCTTTTTTGTGGATAAAGCCTGGCATGATACCCACCTTAGCCTCATCGGGAGTAATAATCCCAGGGCAGTTGGGGCCAATTAGCCTAACATCGTGCTTCTCCGAAATGTATTGCTTAACGTTTACCATTTGGGCAATGGGAATTCCCTCGGTGATACACACGATCACCTTTATGCCTGCATCAGCGGCCTCCATTATGGCATCGGCGGCATAGGCGGGAGGTACAAATATCACAGATACATCTGCATTAACCTCCTTAACTCCATCGACAACGGTATTAAAAACTGGAAGATCGAGATGCTTCTGTCCACCCTTGCCAGGTGTTACGCCACCCACCACGTTGGTTCCATACTCCAGCATTTGGGTTGCATGAAAAGTCCCTTCGCCACCTGTAAATCCCTGCACTAAAACTCGGGAATCCTTGTTAACCAGTACGCTCATAAAATTTTGTTTTGATATTTATTGATGTTCAAACCTAATCTATTTTTGGCTATAATGCAATTGAATTTGGCTAATTGGCATAAAAATTCCACTAGGCAATTATCAGCTCCACCCCTTCCAATTCAATTCGCTTGGCCATCGAATCGGAAATGCCCCTATCGGTAACTATTACATCAACCTCCGAGAGGCTACATATCCGCCCAAATCCTCTACGCCCAAACTTGCTGGAGTCGGCCAGCACAATTACCCTTTGGGCCGATCTTATCATCACCTGATTTAATGATGCCTCCAGGGCGTTAGTGGTGGTAAGGCCATAGTCGGGATCAATTCCATCAACTCCAACAAACAGCTTATTGCAGCTATACCCCTCCATCATTCGCTCGGCAAAGGGGCCTACGGCCGAGTTGGAACTCTTTCTGATCGTTCCTCCCAGCTGGTGAATCTCAATATAGGGATGGATATTCAGAACCTGAGCAACATTTAGCGAAGCAGTAACCACCGAAAGCGGGCTAACTGCCGATAGATGCCTAGCAAATTCGAGGATGGTTGATCCTGAGGCTAAAATAATGCTATCGTTCGGATCGACAAGGCCCAGCGCCTTGGTTGCAATGCCCTGCTTCTGCTCTACCCCAATCTTTTCCTTATCGTGGATATTCCTTTCGGTGATGTAGGGATCGGTAAGCGTTGCACTCCCATGGGTTCGGTGAAGCAGATTTCTATCCTCTAGAAGCTTTAAGTCCTTACGTATGGTTACCAGCGACACATCAAGCTCTTCGCTTAGCTCATTCACGTTTACAAATCCTTGCTCCTTAAGCTTATTCAGGATATACTGGTGCCGCTTGGCAATACTTTTCGACATCGGCCTATATTATTTTTTTGACTAACAAAAATACAAAAAACTACTGCATTCTATATAAAAATCACCCTAAAGTAACTATTCGTAATTTTATACTTTCGTTATCTTTCGTTTTTTAACATTAATGACTATTTTTGTAGCTTAAATTTACACAAAAAACTTAGTGAAGATGAATAGAGAAAAGGCTATAGAAATGCTCGCGGGCAACGATAAAGAATTTGATTTTGTGATTATTGGTGGTGGTGCAACTGGAATAGGGATAGCTCTTGAGGCGGCAACCAGAGGGTACAGCGCAATACTTTTGGAGAAATCCGACTTTACCAAATCGACATCGAGCAAAAGTACCAAGCTGGTACACGGTGGGGTTAGATATTTAGCCCAAGGTGATTTGGCATTGGTGCGTGAGGCTTGTGTTGAGCGAGGAAGATTGCTGAAGAATGCCCCTCATCTGGTTAGAAACCAATCGTTCGTTATACCCACATTTGGGCTTTTCGATGAGCTGATGTACACCGTTGGCCTTACCTTTTACGATTTGCTTGCTGGCAAGTACAGCTTGGGGCGCTCACTAAGGATATCAAAAAGGAAAGCATTCGAAAGGTTGCCCACCATAAAGCAGGATAAAATTTCGGCTGGGGTGGTATACCACGATGGGCAGTTCGACGATTCGCGCCTTGCCATCAATGCACTACAAACAGCTGTAGAGCATGGTGCAAAAGCCGCTAATTATATGCAGGTAAATAACATCAAAAAGGGCGAGAATGGACTTGCTTGCGGTGTGGTTGCCTTGGATATTGAGAGTGGCAAAGAATACACTATAAAAGGAAAAGCCGTAATAAACGCCACAGGGGTTTTTGCTGATGATATTCTGCAAATGGATAGCCCAGGGCAGCGCAAAACTATTCGCCCTAGCCAAGGCATTCACCTAGTGCTAGACAAATCGTTCCTACCAAGCGATTACGCCCTAATGATACCCAAAACCGATGATGGCAGGGTGCTATTTGCCGTACCTTGGCACGACAAAATTGTTGTTGGCACCACCGATACACCCATAAATGCACCTAGCCTTGAACCCGTTGCGCTTGAAGAGGAAATTAAGTTTATCCTGTCCACAATGGCCAAATACCTAACCAAAGCGCCCAGCCGAAGCGATGTGCTAAGCATATTTGCCGGATTGCGCCCACTGGCTGCGCCAAAAAATGGGGGGTCAAAAACCAAGGAGATATCACGAAGCCATAAAATCACCGTTACCAAATCGCACCTCTTCACTATGATTGGTGGCAAGTGGACTACCTTTCGTCGTATGGCGCAGGATATGATTGATAAGGTGGAGAAAACCAAGGGTTGGGCACGAACAAAAACGGCCACTAAAAACTTAAAACTACACGGCTATCAGGCAGCAATAGACCTAAACGATCCGCTTTACTTTTATGGCAGCGATAAGGAGCAACTAGTCGATATGATGGAGAAAGATTCCGAAACCAAGCAGTTGCTAAGCAGCAGGTTGAACATCTATGCAGCACAGGTGATTTGGGCTGTACGCCATGAGATGGCTCGTACCTTGGAGGATTTCCTCTCGCGTAGGGTACGCGCTCTGCTGCTCGATGCCCGCGAGGCAATGCTTGTGGCCCCCAAAGTTGCCAAGATTATGGCGGCAGAGCTGGGTAAGAATGAGCAGTGGGAAAAGGAGCAAATCAAGGAGTTTGAAAAAATTGCATCGAGCTACATTCTGCAATAATTAAACGAGTTTACTATCTTCGGATTTTTAAAAGAAACCCAACTAAAAAGTAGTATGGAACAGTTTATCCTAGCTCTCGACCAAGGCACAACCAGCTCACGAGCGTTACTTTTCGACCACAATGGAAATATACGCTCGGTGGCCCAAAAAGAGTTTACCCAAATATTCCCTAAACCCGGATGGGTTGAGCATGATCCTGGGGAGATATGGTCATCACAGGTAGCAGTGGCCGCCGAGGCCATATCGAAGCTAAGCATAAACGGAACTTACCTTGCCGGAATTGGAATTACCAACCAGCGCGAAACCACCATTGTTTGGGACAGAAAAACGGGCGAACCCGTTTATAATGCAATAGTATGGCAAGATAGGCGCACAGCAGAACTTTGCGACAAGCTTAAAGCTGATGGCCTAGCTGAAAAAATACGAGAGAAAACTGGTCTGGTGATCGATGCATATTTTAGTGGGACAAAAATAAAATGGATACTCGACAATGTTAAAGGTGCAAGGCAACGAGCCGAGAAGGGAGACCTGGCCTTTGGCACGGTTGACACGTGGTTAGTATGGAAGCTAACCCAGGGTCGCACTCACGTAACCGATGTATCCAACGCTAGCCGTACCATGCTGTTCAATATCAACACGCTTGCATGGGACAAGGAGTTGCTAAATCTTTTAAATATCCCTATTGCAATGATGCCCCGAGTAGCATCGTCGAGCGAGGTGTACGATTATACCAACACCACCTTTTTTGCATCGAAAGTACCCATTGGCGGTATTGCAGGCGACCAGCAGGCTGCACTCTTTGGGCAAATGTGCGTTGACGAGGGAATGGTAAAGAACACCTACGGAACGGGTTGCTTTATCCTTAAAAATACTGGTAGCAAGCCCTTCATATCAAAAAATAATTTGGTAACCACCATTGCTTGGCAAATTGATGGCAAAACCACCTATGCCCTGGAGGGTAGCATATTTATTGGCGGTGCAGTGGTACAGTGGCTAAGAGATGGATTGGGCATCATAAATTCATCCGCAGAGATTGAAACCCTTGCTGCGCAAGCCGATGATAATGGCGATGTATACTTTGTACCCAGCTTCACGGGTATGGGTGCTCCCTACTGGGATCAGTACGCACGTGGTTTAATGGTTGGGCTCACCCGCGGCACTACCCGTGCCCACATTGCACGTGCCGCGCTGGAGGGTATTGCCTACCAAACCATGGATGTGATTGGTGCTATGAAGAGCGATACAGGTATGGAAATCACCGAGCTGCGGGTAGATGGCGGCGCATCGGCCAATAACCTGCTGATGCAGTTCCAAGCTGATATGCTACGCGTACCAGTAATAAGGCCCAAAGTGGTTGAAACTACTGCCCTGGGTGCTGCCTACCTTGCTGGTCTTGCTACAGGTTTTTGGAAAGATATCGACGAGCTAAAACAGCAGTGGCAGCTGGATAAGGAATTCGACGCCACCATGGATGCCACTCAAAGCGCAAACCTAAAGAGCAAATGGTCCGATGCCGTGGAACGGGCAAAGGGTTGGAGTAAGTAATGCTTATTGCTTATAGGCTTAAGAAGATTTGGGAACACTTTAAAAAGTTGTGGACTAAGCATAAATTTTAGCCAACCTAAACATAAAAACTAAACCACTATGTGTCAAGTTTCACAAGCTTGTTCGATAAAGCTACCTTGCTTTGACTTAAAATGACGCTGCCAATTAACGACTTTATTTTAAACACCAAGGGTTTTTCTAAAAAAATTTCCGGTTTCAGCTCATACCATGGTTTGGCTTTGCTCACCACAGGTTTTTCAACTGCTTCGTACGGCGTTTTCACACCGAGTTCCCTTTTCAAACTTCCGTGTCATCTGTCAAGAATATAGAAGACGAGGAACTCCAAGAGGTGTGCTTCCATGCTTTGCTTGTTGGCATATTGCTCTTTGAGGATGGTGTTTGATTTGATATGCCGTTTGTTTTGGGTGTATGGGGTTTTGTGAGACGATGCTTAATGTTTCCCTTTGTGCACAGCTCATCCACCTTGGAAGGTTTAGCACATGTTGTTCCGTTT
>JAVERU010000051.1:0-19910 GCA_034006965.1 Tenuifilaceae bacterium | reverse complement strand
TTGCCCTTGCTTGTGCGTCTAGGGTCTTTCAATTCCGAAAAGAATAACTCAAAATGGGTCTTATTAGCCCCTGGGCCCGTGTGTGTTAGCATTTTTTTTTAACGCCTTCATTGACGCTAATATCAGGGCAAATATAAACAGATTAAGGAGCCGGTCCAAATTTTTAGGTTACTTTTTTTAAATGCGGTTGCCCTGGGATGTCAAGGGCGATGAGTTGGCGATGGCAAAAGAGGTTAACATTGTCAATTCTCTCTCTGGTAAGGTGGCGGGTGTTCAAATCACCAATTCTAGTGGTGCAGTTGGTTCTTCGTCACGTATTGTTATAAGGGGTAACTCATCTTTCGGAAACAATCAACCCTTATGGGTAGTCGATGGGGTTCCTGTAAGTAATGCTGCAACTGAAGTTTCCCAGTGGGGAGGTCAGGACTTTGGTAATGCTGCAATGGATATTGATCCTGAGAACATTGAGTCAATATCGGTGCTGAAGGGTGCAAACGCAGCAGCACTTTACGGTAGTCGGGCTGCCAACGGTGTTGTGCTCGTTACCACCAAAACTGGAGGTACCGCTAAGCAGGGTATTGGGGTAAGTATAAACGCTGGTATCACTTTCGATCAGCCATACCAATTTGTAAACTATCAAAACCTGTACGGTCAAGGTATAAATGGCAGTGAATACTACTGGCTAGTTTCTGGTGCCAAATCGGCAGGGGTGTCATATCAAGATTTTGCCGATGGCACATGGAATGGTAATTATGGATTTAATTACTATGATGGCAACAACGGTGGCGTTTACGATGGCGTTGATGAGAGTTGGGGGCCAAGACTTGATGTCGGATTGAATATTCCTCAGTTTAATAGTCCGTTAACCGATCCTAACGATCCTACTACCCGCGTAGCAACTCCATGGGTTTCAAACCCCGATAACATTAGAGATTTTTTCCAACTTGGCTCTACTTATGATCTTAATGCTAACATTACCTCAACGTCCGAGAAGAATAATATGAGGTTATCGTTATCCAGCCAAAGTACAAAGGGTACAATACCTAATACCGATTTAACAAAGTACACCGTTTTCTTTAACGGCACTCAGAATCTAACCGACTGGTTAAGGGTAAACGTTGCCGCTAACTATATTAACAATACTAGCGATAACCTACCTGGCCAAGGGTACGACCCCAATAACCCAATGCAATCGCTAGGTGGTTGGTTCGGTCGTCAGGTTGATATGCAAGACCTTAAAGCAAACTGGCAAACCTTTAATGTGTTTGGTAATCCATATAACTGGAATACTAACTATCACAACAACCCCTATTGGACAACTGGTTATAACACAACTAGCCGCGATAGAGATAGGATTTTTGGTAATTTTAATATGAGCGTTGATTTTACCGATTGGCTAAGTGCAACTGCTCGTGTTGGGATTGATTACTACGCAGAGCGTCGTAAACACGTGGAGTACACTCGATCAATCGATTATCCATACGGTTTTTTTTGGCAAAACAACCGAACAGATGCTGAGTTTAATGCCGATTTTACATTGAATTTCAATAAAACATTTGGAGATATCTCGGTTAATGGTTTTGTCGGTGGAAACTATCGCCACTCTGAGTATCACTATTCATTGCTGCAGGCTAGTGAGTTAACTGTGCCAAATCTGTTTACTATTGGTAATATCCAAGGAAATCCAACAACGGGTATGTACGATGAGAAGTTGCAGACTAACAGCGTGTTTGGTCAGGCCAGCTTTGGTTGGAAAAACGCTATTTATCTAGATGTAACAGCCCGTAACGACTGGAGTTCGACCTTGCCCAAGGACAGCTGGAGCTACTTCTACCCATCGTTCACTGGCAGCTTTATTCTTACTGAATTCCTTGATGTTAATCCAGACGTGCTGTCATTTGCAAAGATTAGGGGAGGTTGGGCGCAGGTTGGTAATAGTACTAATCCCTACCAGCTATCATTCGTTTACGAATCAAACGATCCCTTCAACGGAGTAACACCTTTTTTCACTACACGAACTCTTCCTCCTGTTGGATTAAAACCAGAGACAACAACCAGTATTGAGGCAGGTATCGACTTTAGATTCCTTAACAATCGTATTGGTTTAGACTTTACCTACTACGATATGGTCACTACCGATCAAATTCTAACGGTTAACGTCTCACGTTCTACCGGTTACGGCAGTATGCTAATCAATGCTGGTGAAATTGAGAATAAGGGAGTAGAACTACAACTTCACGGTGACATTATAAAGCCTAACAATGGCTTTGGTTGGAATATGGTAATAAACTGGGCCAAGAACTCGAATATGGTAAATGAGTTGTACACCGATCCAGTTACTGGTGAGAAAGTGGAGGCATATCAAATTTCTTCATCATGGAATGGTGTTACTATCGAAGCACGCCCAGGAAAGCCCTTTGGTGTTATAAGGGCTAATGGCTTTTTACGCGATGACAGCGGCAATAAAATAATAGGTTCAAATGGATTGCCTATCCCAGCCGAAACGCCATTAGAGGTAGGTAATATTACGCCCGACTGGACAGGTGGTATCAAGAACACCTTTACCTACAAGGATGTTTCACTTGGTGTACTTATTGATGGACGTTATGGTGGTGACCTGTTTAGCGTTTCCGATTGGTTTGGAGCATACGCAGGCTTAACCGAAGAAACAGCCGTTAATGGTATACGTGAACATGGTCTTGTGGTTAAAGGGGTTACCCAAGATGGTAATCCAAATGATGTAGTGGTTTCGGCAGCCGCATACTATGGTGGGTACTGGGGACTCGAGGAGTACTCTATTATTGATGGCTCATACATCAAGTTACGTGAAGTAACCTTGACCTACAACCTTCCCAAATCGCTTGTTGCTAAAATTGGGGTTGTGCAGTCTGCCTCGTTATCGTTTGTGGGTAGGAATCTTGCCATTCTTTATACTCACTCATCAAACGATTTGGGAATTGATCCCGAAACAGGTTTTGGTGTAACCAATAATGGAATGGGACTAGAGCAGTTCCAGCTACCAACAGCACGCAACCTTGGATTTAAGCTAAATCTCAATTTCTAAAACTGTTAACAGAATACAATATGAAAAAGATAATTCAAATCATATTTGGTGGTGCTTTAGTAGGGTTGCTTTTCCTTTCATCTTGCACAAAGGATTGGGAAGAAATGAACACCGACCCTAACAACCCCACCATTGTTCCCGCAACAAACTTGTTGGGACAAGCCATCAGATATTTTGCCGACAACTACTATGATGCCTGGTTTAGTATGAATAATACAGGTACATATGTTGGACATCTTGGGAAAATCCAATATCTCGATGAATCGAGGTATTACGAAAGGGAGAGTGTTATTAATAATGTGTGGACCTACCTGTACTATACAGTTAACGACTTAGAGAGTGCAAAAAAACTAGCGTTAGAGGAAGATAATCTTAACTTGTATGCTGCAGCACTAACTTTCCAGTCCTTTGCCTTTAGTATAGGTACAGATAGCTGGAGGGATATGCCCTTCTTTGATGCTATTAAGGGAGATAAAGGCATTGTTAATCCAACCTACAATACACAGGAAGAGATTTATCCAGCTCTACTCGATAGTTTAAAAAAGGCTGGTGATATTTTTGCTGAAAGTAATTTGGGAAATACTGGCAATGGCGACTTCCTCTTTAACGGTGATGTGGAGCTTTGGCAACGTTTTGCAAACTCCCTTCGGCTAAGGCTGGCAAACAGGATAGCCAATGTGTCAAGTGTTGGGGTTACACACCTTCAAAACGTGCTGAACAATGCCTCAACTTACCCAATTATGGAGAGTAATGACCATAATGCATTCCTTTACTGGCCAGGTTCTTCTCCCTATAAAGAGCCCTGGATGGAAGACTCTGAGACTAGGGATGACCATGCCGTAGGATCTTACTTGATTGACTATATGAAGAGTACTGCTGATCCACGGTTACCCGTATATGCAAAACCCGCTACTTCCGATGGTGAGTATAGAGGCGTAGTCCCTGGTGTTAGTGATGAGAATTTGGGAAGCATTGCCCAGTATAGCCGCATTGGAGCACGATTTAGGGACGATGCATCTGGTTTCACACCCTTTATGAGATACTCAGAGGTGATGTTTATTATTGCCGAAGCGGCCCATAATGGACATACTACTGTTATGTCTGCTACTGAGGCTTATAATGAGGCTGTTATTGCTTCAAACGAAGAGAATGGAGTTGATGGTGAAGCCTTTCTTGCCTCAGTTCCATTTTCCGAGGAGAATCTTTACCTGCAGAAATGGGTGAGTCTGTTTAAGCAAAGCCATGAGGCCTGGGCAGTATCTAGAAGACACGATGTTCCTGTGATGCCAGCTGCTCCAGCCGCTCGTTTCGAGGGGCATAATCGCCCCCCATTCCGTTTCGCATATCCAACCAGTGAGGCCGATCTCAACGGTGCTAATTCGGCTCCATTCGTCGCTCAGGTTACAGATCGTTTTTGGGGCAAAAAGATGTGGTGGGACGAAAGAACAGGTGTAAATTAATGCTAAAACAATTTTAAATATGAAAAAGATACTATTATTTGCAATTAGCATATTTGCCCTTGCATTTGTATTCAATGCATGCGAGGAGACAGAGGATCCATTCTATACCGGGGTCACAATTCACGTTGATAAGCTCCATTATTATCCTCTCGACGCAAACTATCAGGCAAATGTTGAGGTTTCAAGTTTTGATGTGACCACCCTTAAGATTTATAAAGCATCAAATGAAATTGGAACCACTTCAATTTCTAATGGAAAAGGGCAGGTCTCAATCCCCAAAGCTAGCCTCAACGAACTAGTGAAAATTGGTGATAAGGTGACTTTAAACTTTCAGGTCGATGGACCCGATGGCCTTGCCTCTCGAAATAGAGTTATTACCCTTAACGACCCGGTTGTAATAACAGCCTTGAGAAATATTGAGCCTAAAGACACTACCATTAAGGTCGAATTTAAGGTAAAGGATGATTGTACAGCTCCAACTTCAGTAACCGTTACAAGAGCACGTAATAGTGAAGACCCCGTTGCTGTAACCCCTGAAGGGTCTATGACTGACGGTTGGGTTGATGTGCTAATCAATCCTGGTATGAATAAGGACACCCTTACCTTTGCCATTACTTCTTCAAACGCTAACGGTACTGTTGTGTCTACTCATACTCTTATAATTGCAGAGCAACGCTTATGGGATTTCGAGGAGTATGATAGCTTTGTAACCGAGTTTGCACCATGGACTCTTGTTGATAATGATAAATTACCAACCTATACCTTTAGCGATTTATCATATCCAGGAACGGGTAGTGCTGGTTCATGGACTATCTTCGACTTTGAAGCTACAGACCCTGAAGAGGTAGCTGGTTGGGAAGCGCATAGCGGTACTAAATATGCAATGTGTGCTAATGCTATACCTGATATCGGTCAGGGCAACGACGACTGGATGATAAGTAAACCGTTTGCAATTGCTGCAGGTTACAGCGTATCGTTATATGCCAAGTCTATTACTGATGCATATGGCCTTGAGCGTTTAGTTGTGAAAGTACTTGAGCCTGACACTAAAACAGAAACCTTACTTACACCTGATCCATATCAAGAGGTACCTACCGATTGGACAAACTACACCTTCGATCTTTCTGCATTCGATGGAAAAACAGTTCAGATAATGATTGGATGTGTTTCATACGATGCTTTTGCCCTATTTGTTGATGATTTTGAGATTCTTGATGGTGAAGGAAAAAGTTTCTACTCAAATAATTTTAATACGAGCAGTTCAACTCCTGTGGGTTTAAAGAAGTTTAAGTAGTATTGTTGGGTTATATTATTTCCAAAGAATCAATAGACTAAGCTTGAATAGGCCGGGATAAATCATTCCGGCCTATTTTTTAGAATAGTAAATGTTAAAGTTGAATAATTGATGTTTTTTTTACAGTTAGAGTACATCCTATTCCATTATTCATCATCTGTTTTTGGATGTGCTTGGTAATGCTGTTTCAAATGAGAATCAAATAATATTTCTTCATTTACCAATTATTTATGTACCTCTTTTACAAAAGTGGTTATCAAGAATAGCTACCTCCTTCCCCACGCAACCCCCAAAGTTTTTTTAACATCTATATGATATGTGGTCAAATGGTGCTATATTAGCTCTTGTGTAATACTAATATTGTATCGTTTGGATATTAATAGAAGCATTATTGAGCGATGTTGGAGTAACGACCGCAAGGCGCAGCAAGCCTTATACACCATCTATGCACCGGCGATGTATGGTGTGTGCTTAAGATATTATCCTAACGCCGAGGTGGCTCGCGACGTCTTGCAGGATGGGTTCATTAAGGTGTTTGAGAATATCCGTTCGTTTCGGTTCGAGGGTTCGTTCGAAGGATGGATTCGCCGCATCATGGTGAATACCGCTCTGGAGTACCACCGGCGTAAGACAGCCGGAAGGGATGTTGAGATAAACGAGGAGGTGTTTGGTGAACAGGAGTTAGAGACGCTCGATACCGATTACCAGCTGCTGTTGACCGTGGTGGCCAGCCTGCCACAGCAGTACAGGTTGGTGTTTAACCTGTACGCCATCGAGGGGTACTCACACGCCGAGATAGGAGCGCTACTAAATATATCTGAGTCTACCAGTAAATCTAACTATAGCAGGGCTAGGATGATCCTAAGGGAGAAGGTTAGCCAGATTGAAAAGTTTGAAGAGTATGCCGTTTTACGAACCGGGACCATATGAGGAGTACGTTGGCAAGCTGTCATCCATTCGGGTTGTGCCTAAACCTGAGGTTTGGTCTGGTATAAATAGGCATCTCGACTACAGCGCAAGCAATAGGCGTAAGCTATTCATTTGGAGAGCTACGGCCGCAGCGATTAGTATTCTTATACTGCTAAGCGTATCTATTACTATAATTTCGCTACAGCCAAAGCATTTAGAGGGATATTCCTTTGCTGCTAGTGATATTCGAATTGTTCAACCTCCCCCTGATCATTACATTGTACTCCCCGAACGAAGTGCTGTTATGGCTTTGCCAGAGCATCAGCAGCGAAAGGTTGTGGCAGAGTATAACGTTGCAACAGCCAGAGCCCCATACCCTCAGGATGCAGCTGCCCCCATCGCTGGGAGTAAGTCCAAACCATTGGCGGTGATCGATGGCTTAGCCCTACCCAACGGCCTTACTGTGCCTATACCCACTGAAGGTAAACCCGCTGTTCATGAGGCAAATCAATCCAAGTTGAATACATATGGTAGCCCCTGGAGCATAACGGCATACCTTAACCCGCTCTACTCCAGCCATACAATGGCGGCCATGGCCAAAACTAACAGCATGAACGAGACGGGTGTGTGGCTTTGGGGTGGCGAGCTGCAGGTTAAGCGACAACTTAACAAGTCATTGTCATTGGTAACAGGTATTACCGTTAATCCAACGGGGCAAAATGTTGATAATCTGATTTTACTGTATGGTGGAAATATTAAGCAAAACTTATCATACCTGTATGCAAACACATCGTACGGGCAGGTTGCCTTGGGGAGTTCCATTGCTGGCATCTCTAGTATTGCTAATCTCGCCAAGGCGCCCCAGGATGTGATCAAATCTACGAACCTAGCTATAGCCAACCTAAAGCAGAGGTTTCATCATGTAGAGGTGCCCCTTTTACTCTCCGCACGGCTAAGTGGTGGCGGGGTTGATCTCGATTTTCGGCTGGGGGCTGCCGTGGGTATCCTTGTGAACAATCAGTTCGAGGTTGCTAGCTCGTTTGGACAGTACGTAGGCCAAACCGATGGTGTGAAGAGGTATAGCGCAGCAGCTATTGGGGCTGTTAGCATAGGCTTGCCATTAACAAAGCACGTAAGCTTTGTTGTTGAACCCTATTTTAGGTTGGGCCTTTTAACGCTGGATCATTACGACCCCAACACGCTCCCCTTCAATGCCTCGGTTCGCTTTGGGTTGGGGTATCGTTTCTAGCTTTCACCCTCGCCTCTCACAGCGTAATAGCCTTTCATTTCGAGAATTCACCCAAATTTTTAGGCATAATCTGGTGATGACAGGTACATCATAAAGTTACCGTCATCGTTTCGTTTCGTCTTTTCACTATTTGTGACGAGACGAGACGAAACGATCTTTTTATTAACTTGCTTCTACAGATTGCTTCACCCACCAAAAAACGGTGTGTTCGCAATGACGATTCGGCGTTTTGGTATCGAAACGGATAGTCATATTAATTTATATTCTTTGCTATACGGTTTATTCTCCGACCTCCCTTTTCTAAGTCTCTTACAACCTGAAAAGGCTCCGTGGATTATAATTAGCTCTCTAGCAATGTACAATAAAAAAGAGAGGCTATATAAACTGTAGCCTCTCTTTTTTATTATCCTTTATAAAGCATGCTATGCTTGTATGTTTGGTAGTTCAAGACCATATCCCTTTTTCTTGTCTTCTGCCTTAAGTAGGAATCCGAAAACAAGTGCTAAAACGCCAAAACTGGTAAAAATTAGCATTGGAATGGTGTAGTCGTAAGTTGGAACGGTTACCCCTTCAACAATCTTTTCTCCAGTAATACAATATTTATCAAGCACCCAGCCAATAAGCGCAGGAACACCCATCAGGCCCCAGTTTTGCACCCAGAAAATCAATGAGTATGCAGTGCCTAATCGCTTTTCGGGTATGATTTTTGGCACAGATGGCCACATGGCCGAAGGTACTAACGAGAATGCAATTCCTAAAATAATTGATAAAACAATGGCAATAATCCAGTGGTTAAGGAAGGGAATTGAGAACATGGAGTGCACAAATATTAGAAGTATTGAACCCAGTATCATAATTGACGCTCCCTTACCCTTTCTGTCGTATAAATTACCAAAGAATGGAGTTAGTAGGATTGTACCAAATGGAAGTATACCAGGTATTAGCCCTGCCAGAGAGTCAGATACCGCAAATTTGTTAACCATTAAATCTGTTGCATATTTAAGGAAGGGGAATACGGATGAGTAGAAGAGTACGCATAAAATGGCAATGTACCACCAGCCTCTATTTGAGATAATGGAAAAAAGGTCTTTAATCTTAAAAGATTCCTCTTCATCAATCACGTTGTTTTCAAGGTCGTAAGCTGCCTGGCTAGCATCTAACTTCTTATCCATAAAAATGTATATGATAAAAGCAATTAGCCCAATACAAAGCCCAATAAGAGCCACTAGAAGTGGTTTTGAAACAGATACAATACCAAACGATTTTGCTATTGGAACCGATGCAACTAGTGCTAATCCAGTACCAATACGTGCCATCGCCATCTCGAGTCCCATTGCCAATGCTAGTTCTTTTCCTTTAAACCATTTTACAATGATTTTGGAGACAGTAATACCGGCAACCTCAACACCAACACCAAAAATGGCGTAACCAAGCCCAGCCAAAAACACCTGTGCTTTTACTTCGAAAAGCCAAAAAATATTCCAGGTTTGGCCATCGAGAGTGTTTGTTGAAACAGCCCAAAATTTCAATGCTGTACCAACTACCATTATAATGGTAGCACCTAACCCCGTAAAGCGTACACCCATTTTATCGAGTATAATACCTCCAAAGATTAGCATGAAAAGGAATACATTGAACCATCCGTAGGCACTGGTAAAAATGCCATATTCAGAGCTATTCCATGAGAGTTGCCCCTCAAGAAGGCCTTTTAAAGGAGCCATTATATCGGTTAAGAAATAACCGCAAAGCATTGTGAACGACACGATAAACAGGGCAGTCCATCGAGCAGCAGCCGAATCGCGTAAAGTCTGTCTGATTTTTTCCATTGTTTAAGTGTTAAGTATTAGTGAGATAAAATTTCGCTATGGTTTTCTTGATCCGCAAATAAAAACAAAATAATGTAGTTTTCCTATGATTTTTGCTGACTCGTGGCAAAAAGCAAAAACAATAATACATTGGGATTAAATAAAAAATGAGGGCAATGATTCCTCAATGCCCTCGCAAATTCTTTAAATCTTAAATTAAATGGCCTCGTATACCCACATCTCTACGGGCTCCTCCTTAGTCCGGTTAATCCTAAGGATTTCGTTGGCTGCCTTGGAGTAGGTTTCAAAGGCTCCTACCGAAACCATTTTAAATCCGTTGGGCGACTCCACAATTTTAGGGTTTTGGAAGCCAAACTTGGCAACCTGCTTCTGGTACTCATCGGCGTTTGAAGGTACTTTGAAGCTGCCAATGATAACATGGTAACGGTTGCGAGCTTCCAACTCCCTGATTCGCATTAGCGAATCCTGAATGGCTTTCTCCTTGGCTCGACGAGTTTCCTCAAGTTTTCTAGCCTTTTGCATTTCGGCTTGCTTAATGCTGTCCTGCTTGGCTTGCCATACAACTAGGGTGTCTTCCCCTTTGTCGGATTTAAACCTTTCGAAAAAACGGCATCCTGAAAAGGTGAATGCCAGTAATAGAGTAAGGATGAGTATTTTTCTCATAGTTGCTTCTAGTTAAATTCTATACCAAATTTCTACATTTTTTTCTCACAAACAAAAAAAAATCTAATAATTATTTGGTAATCACCAATAATTAGTGGCGTTGGTTTTGTATGTTGTTGGAATACAGTGATAAAATATTTACTCCTTAAATGGATTTTTCTTACTGAAATTGGGTAGGTAGTAGGAATTGCTTTCCATATTCTGTATCCAACCTCTATGAAAGCCTAAGCTCTCCATTTCCTTAATCACCGTTTCGTACTCTTTTGGGGTTAGCGTTCTGCTTATGCAGTTCGATTCATCACTTGAAGGGGTGAACTGGCTCATTAGTGAGATTGTAATTCTGTTTGATATTTCATTTAACTCTCGAATAACCCTTATGCTATCGGTTGTATGGCCAGGTAGCACAAGGTGCCTTACAATTACACCCTGCTCAACAATGCCATTTTTATCAATCGTCAATGAAGTACCCTTTTGCCAAAGCATCTCCCTTAAGGCTTTAACAGCATGGTATGAGTAGCTTGGTGCATCGCTGTACTTAGAGGCCAAGGCGTTGTCAATATACTTTATATCAGGGAGGTATATGTCAACGTAATCGCTTATTAGTCGGAGGGTGTTTGGCGAGTCGTAACAGTTGGTATTATATACTATCCTTGGCCTGTATCCCAATAGGTTAAGCTTTTCGATAATTATAACCATTTGGGGTATTTGGTGTGTGGGCGAGACAAAACCTAGTATTGTTATCCCTTGATCCAGTATTTCAATTATTCTTTGGGTTATGACTTCATAGTCGGAAAGCCATTGGTCCGATTGCTTTGTGTTGCGGCTAATTTGGTGGTTCTGACAAAAACAACAGCTTAAATTGCAGTGAGCAAAGAACACATTGCATATACCACGGCTTCCAGATAATGCGGGCTCTTCGCCTTTATGTATGGTGATGCTAGCTACCAACGGCTTACTCCCAGTGTTACAATATCCTAATTCGCCCTTTGTTCGGTTAACCCCACACTGCCTGGGGCACATATTGCAATTGGTAAGGGCTCGTGCTATCGGCTGCATTTGCTCGCTTTTTGGTAAACCACAAAGTTAGCTTAAGGGAATATTTTTTTCATTATCGCTGCTATTTAACATTTTTTTATAGTTTTGTTGGTGGCGTTAACAGTTTTCTTAAGCAGCTGGTTAGCCATAAGAATCTGGTTTATAAACAAAATTTGAAATGAATGACTACCATAATTGATCTATTTGAGCAGAGTGTCGATAAGTATTTGGGCAACCCCTACTTGTGGGAGAAGAAGAGTGATACATTTGTCTCCACCACATACGAGGAAACTCGTAGGGAGGTGTACCGTTTAGCTGCTGGGCTTATTAGCTTAGGGGTAAAGAATAACGATACCCTTGCTCTCCTTTCGGAAGGGCGTAACTTGTGGGTAATAAGTGAGTTAGCCATATTATATGCGGGGGCAATAAATGTCCCCCTATCCATTAAGCTCGAGGGCCCCGATTTGCTCTTTAGGTTGGTGCACTCCGAAACCTCTATCATTTTTGTTTCGGGTGGGCAGGCCCATAAGATTAAAGGGATAAAGAGTCAACTCCCCTTGGTAAAAAACATTGTTTATTTAGATGAGCAGGACGTTTATGAAGGTAACGAAATGCACATCTCCCAGCTGTTTGCAATGGGCGACGAATACCTTGCAGCCCATCCTGATGCATTAGCCGAGTCGCGTAAGCAAGTAGATCTCAATCATTACGCTACCATTAGCTACACCTCGGGTACCACAGCCGACCCCAAAGGGGTTATCCTTTCGCATAGGAACTATACCGCTAATGTTGAGCAGGCACTAACACTTATGGATATTCCTCCATCGTACCGAACGTTGATCATTCTGCCCCTCGATCACTGCTTTGCCCATGTGGCCGGGTTATACTCGTTCATGGCCTGTGGGGCAAGCATTGCCACGGTGCAGCAGGGGAAAACCCCTATGGAAACCCTTAAAAATATCCCCATTAATATAAAGGAGATTAAGCCAAACCTGCTGCTAAGTGTTCCCGCTTTGGCAAAAAACTTTAAAAAGAACATCGAGGCGAATATTAGAGCGAAAGGAAAAGCAATTGAGAAGCTATTCAACTTTGCCTTGTCGCTTTCCTATAAATACAACAAGGAGGGGTACAATAAGGGCAGAGGTGGTACCTTTATTTACAAACCATTGCTATGGTTGTTCGATAGAATTCTGTTTAAAAAGGTGCGCGAGGGGTTTGGGGGCGAGCTTAAATTTTTTATTGGCGGAGGTGCGCTCCTCGATATCGACCTGCAGCGATTTTTCTACGCTGTGGGTATGCCGATGATGCAGGGTTATGGACTGTCCGAAGCAACACCAATAATAAGTTCAAATTCGCTTAAGCGCCATAAGCTTGGATCCTCGGGATACCTTGTTACCCCACTAGAACTTAGAATCTGCGATGATAATGGCAAGGATTTGCCAGTAGGGCAGAAGGGTGAGATTGTGATTTATGGCGAGAATGTGATGAAAGGCTACTGGAAAAATGAGAAGGCCACAGCCGAAGCGGTTAAGGATGGATGGCTTTACACTGGTGATATGGGGTATATGGATAAGGATGGGTTTCTTTACGTTTTGGGAAGGTTTAAAAGCCTGTTAATAGGCAACGATGGAGAAAAATACAGCCCCGAGGGGATAGAGGAAACCCTGATTGAACACTCGAAGCTAATAGATCAAGTGATTTTGTACAACAACCAGAATCCGTACACCGTAGCCCTGGTGGTTCCGGCTAAGGAGCAGCTTAAAAGGGCAGTTGGAGCATTGCATCCCGATTTATCAACCATCGAAGCACATCAACAGGCCATTAAGCTAGTGCAGGATGATATTGCTTTGTTCAAAACGGGTGGAGAATTCGAAGGGCAGTTTCCCGATCGATGGCTTCCTGTTACTTTTGCTCTGCTCGATGAGCCATTTACTGAGCAGAATGGCATGGTTAACAGCACCATGAAGGTGGTGCGCGGTAAGGTGGAGAAACATTTTGCCCACAGGTTACAGTACCTGTATACTCCTGCCGGTAAGGATGTGTTTAACGATCAGAATATTCAGGTGGTTTCGAAACTATTTGGATAGACCGAACGGATATTAGCATACAGAGAGATCCTACTCCCGCTGAGGTTTAGGATCTTTTTTTGCAGTTAGAATAGCCTGGGGTGATCCTTTTCAAACTGTTGGAGCACCTTTGAAATTACCGCCTCACGCAGAAACTTAGAGCGGTTTTTTATTCGATACCGCCTGCAGTATATGTTAATGGCTTCTAGTTCAGAGGTGTTGAATAGTATTTCCTTCCGGTGAACCCTTTTAAGCCTTTCGTTATTAAAGCCAGGTCGTTTGAGCATTGATTGATGTATGTTTGTTTACAATACAAAGTAAGGTATTACGCTAGATATGCTTAATGTTTTATGCAGTAAAGAATTTAACATTTTACCTAAAGTTTTTAACATTTTAATACTTTTGGCCATATGCCAAATACTATATTGCCTTGTAAATGAATATGTGCTACGTTTTTTTTGTAAATTAGCGATAGCGTTATGTAACTAATAGGTTTTATATGGATTCTAAAAGCAACAGCACACAGAATTTAAAGAATGTACAAAACCGATACGCTTTGTTTCCCAATGGAGTGTCGGTTGGCTCAAAACTTGAAGATATTCCTTTTGGGGTATGGTACGAATACCCCAATGCCAATGAGAATAGGTGGTCAGACACCCTGTACTCTATTCTTAATATTGAGAAAACTTCCTCTTTTATCCCTAGCCTATCAGCACTAAGTAAAAAGGTTCAAGCACCCTACAACCTTAGGTTCGATGAGTTTTTGGGAAAGCTAAAAAGTGGCGTTGCTTGCAAAGTGAAACCTGTTGAGGTTAAGTGTAATGTGGGCGAGAAGATTGTTAAAGATTTGATGATTAGTGCTGAACCCGTGTCGATTGAGGGCTCTAATGAGGTCTTTTGGCGTGGGGTTGTTTACGATATTTCGATGGTCCGATTGTGTGAGATCAACTTCAGTAGGTATGCCCAAAGCGCATTAAATTACTTCGAGAAGTTTCCGCTGCACATGGTTATTCTTGATGCTAGTGGAAAGTTAACATACTGGAACAATGTGTGCGAAAAGATTACTGGGCACAAGACATCAGATCTTTCGGCGGGTAAAGATGTGTTTAAGAGGTTGTTTCCTGATGTTGATGTGAGGAAAAGGCTTCGTGCTGCCATGCAGGATTACAATTTTGAACCCTACGATGAGGAGTTTGAGATTGAAACCAAGCGGGGGCGAAGGTTCCTCTCTAAATGGACAATCTTCCCCTTTCGAAGTGCCGATAGTGAGCTGAATGTTGCTGCAATTGGGCGCGACATATCGAAACAGGTGATTAAGGAGAACGCACTCGAAATAAAGCTACAGCACAGCAAAGTTGTGACTAAAGCAGCATCAGCACTATTTTCTCTTTCGCCTGACAACAATTACTACCACCACCTGGGGGCCACTCTCGAAAATCATATCAACGATATGCTTTTTTTTATCTCATCAGCTGGTGCCGATCAGCATTTCTATACCATCGAGGGGGGCTATGGTTTCTCAACATCGGAATGGCAACAGGTGGTCGATGTGGTAGGCTGGAATCCCATTGGCAGACGGTACCAGTTGAATGCTATTGCTGGTAGCATTGCCAAGGCGCATAAAGTGCAGGGTATTGAGCAGTCGCTGTACACTTTCTCCGATGGCTTAGTGTCATCGGTTGCCTCAAGAAATCTGGAGCGAATCTTCTCCATTCAAAAATACTACTCAGTTGGCATCCAAACCGATGAGAAGGTATACGGATGGATACTCATTGCAGCACAATCTGCCGATCATGAGGAATCGCTGCAGCTTGTTCTGCAGCTAGCTAAGCTGTATGCACATGCACTGCACCGTCGCGAGCTGGAGTTGCAGGTGCTACAGGCACGTGATGTTGCCGAGGATGCCAATAGGCTTAAATCGCTATATCTAGCAAATTTTGGGCACGAGATAAGAATCCCAATGAATGCAATCCTCGGTTTTACCCAGCTGCTGAACATACCCAATCTAAGCAAGGATAAGCGAAGGGAGTATATCGATATAATTAATGGTAAGAGCCAGATGCTGGTCAAACTTATCAACGATATGGTTGACGTGAGCCGCGTAGAATCGGGGCATCTCACGATGGTGAAGTCAACCTTTAAGCCCAATCGATTGCTTTACAACCTGAGAGATTTTTATCACAACGAGAGGTTGTTCCAGCATCGAGAGGCTGTTGAAATTCGATTGGTATTACCCGAAAACTCTGATGAATTTTCAATTCATAGCGATGAGGGTAGGTTAGAGCAGGTGTTTACTAACCTGCTCGATAATGCCCTGAAGTTTACTGAGAAAGGGTTTGTTGAGTTTGGCTACGTGATTAAGCAAGCCAGCGTGGAGTTTTATGTTCAGGACTCAGGCATTGGGATCGACTCAGCTATGCACCGGGTGGTATTCGATCGGTACAGGCAGCTTGACGAGCAGATTGAACGAGCAAAAGGAGGGAAGGGGCTAGGCTTAGCCATCAGCAAGGGCATTGTAGAGCTATTGGGCGGTAACATTTGGATTGAGTCTGAGCCCGGTGAGGGCGCTACCTTCCGCTTTGATATCCCCATCGGCAGGGATAATGATAATGCTATGCCGGAAAGCGAAATTGAGGTTGAGGAGGTGGCCAGTGTAATTCCCGATTGGAAGAATAAGGTGCTGCTAATTGCTGAGGACGAGGAGATAAACTATCTTTACATTAGCGAGCTGCTCGAAGATACAGGGGTGAATATCATATGGGCTAAGGATGGGGCCCAAGCGGTTGATCTGGTTCATAGCATAAAGAATATCGATGCTGTGCTTATGGATATTCGGATGCCAAAAATGAATGGTTATGCAGCAACGTTGGAGATTCGTCAGCTAAACCCCCATATTCCAATTATTGCTCAAACAGCCTACGCATTCTCCGAGGATAGGGCCAAAGCCGAAGCAGCAGGCTGCAACGATTATATAACCAAACCCATCAATAGTCGTCAGCTGCTAAGCATCCTCGATGGATACCTTGGTTAGCCTACTACCTGTTCCACGCTGAGTGTAGGTAGCCACCCCCAATAAGAGTGTCCCCTTTGTATATTACGGTAGGTTGCCCCGGCATTGGAGCCCAAGCGGGGTCGCTTAGTTCAACTATTGCATAGCCATTGCTTTCTAGCCTAACGATACAATCTTGCTGAGGATTCTTTCCGAACCCCCTTATCATAACCCTTAGGTTTTTATGCTCACCTACATCAATGCCCGTTAGCGTGGTGTTGGTCAATTTTAGGGAGTCGAAAAAAAGGCTGTCCCATGATCCGATGTGTAGCTGATTTTTCTCTGCATCTATTTGGGTAACGCATTTTCCCTTAGGCAGGTTAGCTATTCCTCTTTTCTGACCTACTGTATAACGGTAAATACCATCGTGCATACCTACAACGTTTCCGTTCTCATCCAATATCTCTCCGGCAGTATTTTTCTTCATAATGCTTAACTCCTCAATAAACTGCCTGTAATCTATCCCCTTTAGAAAACAAACACCCATACTCTCAGGTTTTTGCACTAAATCTTCGAACCCCGATTTGGCTGCAATAGCTCTCACTTCAACCTTTGTTAAATTTCCTAAGGGCATAATTGATCGGGCCAAATACTCCTGCGGAAGATTCCAAAGAAAATATGATTGGTCCTTAGCCAAATCACTCCCTCTCCTAATTCTGTAAAAGCCATCAATGTGCGATATCCTAACGTAATGCCCAGTGGCTATGTGGTCAAAACCATGGCCTTTGGCTAGCTGGAGTAGGTATTCCCACTTTATGTTGAGGTTGCAGTACGAGCAGGGGCATGGCGTTCGGCCAGCTATATACTCTGAAGCAAAGTAGGGGAAAACAGCTGCTTTAAACTCCTTGGTTAAATCTAGCACTTCTAGGGGAATCTCCAACTTCTCACAGATTTGAGCAATTCCCTTATCCCTTGATTCTTGACCACTGGTTTTGTAAAGCTCGAAATGTATACCTGTCACATCAAAACCTTGCTGCTTAAGCAGAATGGCTGCCGTGGTGCTGTCAACACCTCCGCTAATGGCTAGGAGCACTTTGGGGTTCACTGTCAAATCGTTTTTTAGGTTGTGCAGGCAAAAGTAGGCATTATGACCAAATTCTACGTTTTCATTCGTATCTTTGATACTCTTAAAAAAATTAAAGCTGTGCAAAGATATTTTGTTGAGCTGGCCTATCTGGGAACCAATTACTGTGGTTGGCAAATACAACCTAATGCTAATACCGTGCAGGCCGAGCTGGAAAAGGCTCTATCTACCATTCTACGCCATGAGGTCTCAACTTTAGGTGCAGGTCGTACCGATACCGGTGTGCATGCATCGTTCTTTGTGGCTCATTTCGATTCACCGCAGGTAAACCTCCACTGGGATCAGAAACTTTTGGTTAGCCTTAACGAGGTGTTGCCCAGGGATATTGCGGTTAAGGAAATTGTTGCGGTATGCCCTGATGCCCATGCGCGCTTTTCGGCTCTTTCGCGAACCTATGAGTACCACATAAGTAGGCATAAAAACCCATTTAGCATCAAAACAAGCTGGTTGTTCAAAACCGATTTGGATGTTGACAGGATGAAACGAGCGGCCAGCAAGCTCCTTACTTATACCGATTTTACCAGCTTTAGCAAGCTGGGTTCAGATGTGAAAACCAATAGATGCACGGTGTACTCGGCCATGTGGGAGGTTAAGGACCAGGAACTGGTTTTTACCATACGTGCCGATAGGTTTTTAAGGAATATGGTGCGGGCCATTGTGGGAACACTAATTGATGTTGGCAGAGGCAAAATTACCGAAGACGATTTTGTGCAGATAATTGAAGCAAAGGATAGATCGCTTGCAGGCACCTCGGCACCTGCCGAGGGATTATTTCTTACCAACATTGAGTATCCGGTTAATATCTTCAGTGAATAGGAAAAGGCGCTGCGAAAAGCGCCTTTACTTTTACTCCGAAACTGCTTAGTTTTTAGTAGGCCGACTTGAGGGTAACCCTCACACTACCAGTGATGTTGTTTACTTTAACCGATGCCTGTTCGTAACTTATATACGAGGCGCTTAGTTCGGCTTGCTCAACATTAATATTTGCAAACGAAAAATTACCGTCGAAATCGGTAAATGTTTCTTGATGGCTTCCCTCAATAGCTACTTTTACTCCTGCTAACGATTCTCCCGTACTAAAATCAATCACTTTGCCGGTGATGGTGTTAATTAGAGTGGGAGCCGATTCAGAGATTTTCTCCTCAGCCTTCGAGTTGTCCTTCTTGGTGGCCATTACGCTTATGGAGGTCATTAGCGCAATTATCAATAGAGTGCTTAGCTTTTTCATAATCCTAATTTTGTTTTGTTCTGCCACAAAAGTAGGATACAGATGTTAACCTAGTATTAACTCCACCTAAGGCTTAGGTTAAGTTTAAGCTAAGCAGATTGCTCTTTCTTCTCCTTTTTCTTGATTTTAAATCGCTTCTCCTCGCCCTTAAGTAGCCTCTCAATATTTTTTTGATGGGTGAAAAGAAGAAGTACCGCAATAACCATTGAGAAGATGATAAGTGATGGGGTGGTGTTGGAAAAGGCAAAAATTAGAATAAACGGGAATGTGAATGCGGCTAACATTGAGCTTAGCGAAACATATTTTGTAAGCAGGAGGGTTACAATAAAAACTCCAAGGGTTATAAGGGTAGCCCATGGGTGTAAGGCTAAAACAACCCCGGTTAGGGTGGCAACACCTTTACCTCCTCTAAAGTTGGCAAACACAGGGAAGATATGCCCAATCATGGCGGCCATCCCAAGTACCAGCTGAAAATTGGTAAAGAACCCAGTTTCGGGTATATAAAAATCGGTAAGGTAAAGGAGCTTTACGGCAGCGTAGCCTTTAAGCAAATCAACGAAGAATACAAAGAAACCTGCCTTTGCCCCCATAATTCTAAAGGTGTTGGTGGCGCCAGCATTACCGCTTCCGTGATCGCGAATATCTATGTTGTAAAAGACTTTACCTATCCAAATAGAAGTGGGTATACTTCCTAGGAGGTATGCGAATACTATTGTTAGCAGCTTAAATATCCATTCCATTTGCTTTCCAATTTGGAGGCAAATTAGCCATAATTTTTTTTTCTATGCAAATATTTGGGCATTCGTTTTTCCTGCACTGCCTTTGGTTTTTGTAAGCATTGGCGGTAAAGTGCAATTAATTAATTCAAGTTGCTAGCGATAATAATTTATAAAAGAGTTGAAAAGTTCTTTACATTGTTGATATATAAGTGCCTGAAAATTAGCTATTGATAAAAATCCTTCGGATTTTGGCTTTGTAGAAAC